>NZ_JAQMYQ010000049.1:0-40228 GCF_028369275.1 Mitsuaria sp. RG | reverse complement strand
TTCGCGGCACAAGGCCGCTCCTACAGGGGCAGGTGTAAATCCCGGACGAGCTCCAGCCCCTGCTTCAACTGCGCGCGGCTGTGCGCCGCCGACAGGCTGACCCGCACTGCCCGCACACGCTCCGTGCCCACCGCGAACACACTGGCCGGCACGATCTCCACTCCTTGCGCCCGACACCGGGCAACCAGCGTCTCGGCTTCTGCAGACGTGGTCAGCCAGGCATGGGGCGAAGGCACGCCGTCCACCTGCAGTGCATTACCCAGCAACGCCCGCGCCAGGCGCCAACGCTCGGCCAGTTCCTCCCGCTGCCAGGCCAGTCGCCGTGCGGCGGTCCCGTCCGAAATCCACTGGCAAGCGATGTGCAGGTTCAATGGCGACACCGACCAATGGGTGGCCTGGGCATAGGGGTCGATCTGCTCCAGCAACGCTGGCCGCGCCACGATCCAGCCCAGGCGCAGGCCGGCGGCCACGGTCTTGGACAAACTGCTGATCAGCACCCCGCGGCCTTCGAGCAAAGGGTACAGCGGCGGCCGGTCGGTCAAGGCGCCGTACACGTCATCCTCGATCACCAGCAAGTCGTGGCGCCTGGCGACTGCCGCCAGCGCCTGGCGCCGGGCCTCGCCCATGCAGGCCCCGGTCGGGTTGTGCAGGGTCGGGGTGGTCACCAGTACCCGCGCGCCACTGGCCCGCACGACGCGGTCCAGTTCGTCCGGGCGCAAACCCTGTTCATCCAGAGCCACCCCCTGCACCGGCAGGCGCAGCTGTCGACAGGCCGCCTTGATGCCCGGGGCGGTCAACGCTTCGACCATCACCGGCTCGCCTGCCTGGCACAGTGACTGCAGCACCAGGATCAAGGCCTGTTGGGCGCCACCGCAGAGCAGCACCTCCTCGGGTCTCAGGTCCAGGCCGCGATTGGCCAGCCAGCGGGCGCCCTGGATCCGCCCCAGTAGCAATTGCTCCGGCCCCAGGTAATGGTCGAGCAGGGTGGTTTCACCCTGTTCGAGCAGTCTGCGCAGGCTGTGTTCGAGGTCAAGATTGTGCGGATCGGCCACTGGCACGTTGGTCGACAGGTCGATCACCGGGTGCTGGCGGTCGGGCTGCTTGAGGCGGAATAGTGTCGCCTCCTTGCTGCTGGCCAGCACGTAGGTGCCGCGCCCCACTTCACCGGACACCAGGTGCCGCGCCGCAGCCTCGCGGTACGCCTGTTGCGTGGTGCTTGGGTTCAGGCCCAGCGTCCAGGCCAGGCGACGCTGGGGCGGCAGGCGTTCGCCGGCTTTCAGCTCGCCCTGTTCGATGGCGCCGGCAATGGCTTCGACCAGCGCCAGGTAGCGCGGCTGGTCGTTGTCTGGCAGGGAGGGAATCCACACGAAATTGCTACCCATGCAATATATGTTTGGACCCATACAATGACCGGCGCTTAGGATCGGATCAAGCCCTACCGATGAAGGAAGATCGCCATGTTCGACTTGCCCGCCCTGCGTGAAGCCGCCGACTTTGTTCACCAGCACGTTCCGCCGACCCCGCAGCATGCCTGGCCGCTGCTGGCCGAGCGGCTGGGTTGCCAGCTCTGGGTCAAGCATGAGAACCATGCCCCCACCGGTGCCTTCAAGGTGCGTGGTGGGCTGGTCTACGTGCGTTCCTTGCTGGCCGCTGGCGAAGTCCCCCGCGGGCTGGTCACCGCCACCCGCGGCAACCATGGCCAGAGCATGGCTCTGGCGGCGCGCCAGGCGGGCTTGCCGCTGGTGATCGTGGTGCCTGAAGGCAACTCGCGCGAGAAGAACGCCGCCATGCGCGCCCTGGGCGCGGAACTGGTGGAGCACGGCGTGGACTTCGACGTTGCCCGTGAAGAGGCGGCGCGCCTGGCCGAGGACCGCGGCTACCAGATGGTCCCATCGTTCCACCCGGAGCTGGTGCGCGGCGTGGCCACCTACGCGCTGGAGCTGTTCGAGGCGGTGGCCGACCTCGATTGCGTGTATGTGCCGATTGGCATGGGCTCGGGCATCTGCGGGCTGATCCAGGCGCGCAACCTGCTGGGGGTGGACACCGAGATTGTCGGTGTGGTCTCCAGTGCTGCGGATGCCTATGCCCAGAGCTTCGAGCAGGGTCGCATCGTCACCACCGCCAGCGCCAACACCTTCGCCGACGGCATGGCCTGCCGCGTGCCGCACCCCGACGCCTTCGCCCTGGTGCGCGAGCATGCCGCACGCATCGTGCGAGTGAGTGACGACGAGATCGCCGAGGCCATGCGGCTCTACCACGAGACCACCCACAACACCGCCGAGGGTGCCGGTGCCGCTGCCCTGGCCGCATTGGTGCAGGAACATGGACGTCAGGCCGGCAAGCGTGTGGCGGTGGTGCTCAGTGGCGCCAATGTGGATCGTGGGCGTTATGCGCAGGTGTTGGCGGGGTGATGAAAAATTCTGAATGAATGTCGAGGCAGAAGAGCTTCCCCGGTCTTGGTAGCATTTTTGTCTACCTGCGAGGCATTTCTGGGGATCGACGATGAATCACATTCACTACAGGGGCTACGAGGCCAGTGTCGAATACGATGCGCATGACCAGATCTTCGTCGGACGTGTACTTGGCATGATCGGTATCATCAGTTTTCACGCCAGCACTCTGCATGGGTTGCACGAAGCGTTTCAACAAGCCGTGGAAGACTATGTTTCCGACTGCACAGGCCAGTCGGAATCTGTCTGAGCGAGTGAACTTTCTTTCTGTACGGCAAGCGCACCCTCGGGTTCAATGTGCACCCCTGATTACGTCCAGAGTGCGCCATGCCTTTCTCCAACGGTTTTCTCCTCAGCCTTTCCCTGTGCCTGGACATCGGCATGGCCAATATCGCCATGATCACCCTGGCCATGCAGCGCGGCTTTCTCCAAGGGTTCTGGCTGGGACTGGGTACCTGCGTCGGCGACCTGGTCTATGCAATTGCTGCTCTGGCCGGGATGACCGTGCTGTTGCAGTTCGAAAGCGTGCGCTGGGCCCTGTGGCTGGGCGGTTCGGCACTGCTGGTGTGGTTTGCCGTGAAGATGCTGCTGGCGGCCTGGCGCGGCGGGCACCTGGAGTCGCGGGGCGAAGTGGTGGTGGAGTCTGGCTGGCGCGAGTTCCTGCGCGGGATCTTCCTGGCCATGTCCTCGCCCAGCGCGATCCTCTGGTTCGCGGCGGTGGGTGGGGTGCTGATCTCCAGGTCTGGTGGCGGCAGCCTGCTCGACGCGGGTCTGTTCCTCGGGGGCTTCTTCGCCGCCGGGTTGGTCTGGTGCGTGTCGCTCTGCGCCATCGCCAGCCATGGTGGGCGCTTGCTCGGTGATCGGCTGCTGCTGTGGTCCTACCTGCTGTCGGCGGCCATTTTCTGTTATTTCGCGGTGTATGTGATTCTCTCCGGTTATCGTGAGTTCATCTTGTCTACACCCGTTTGAGTCATGGAGTTCCCAGAAGTGGCAATGATCCAACCCTGCACTGACCCGGGCAGCCCGGCCTGGCTGCACTTGCGCAGCGCCTTGTGGCCCGACAGTGCGGCGACTGACCACCTGGCGGAAATGGCCGATATCGCCGGCCGCCCCGCAACCTTCGTGGCCCTGCTGGCGTATGACGAGCAGGGCAGGGCGCAAGGGCTGGCCGAGGCGTCGGTGCGTCATGACTATGTCAATGGCAGCAATACTTCGCCGGTGGCGTACCTCGAAGGCGTCTTTGTTGAACAGGCCTCGCGCGGCCAGGGCGTCGCCCGCCAGCTGATCGCGGCTGTCGAACGGTGGGCCGATGGCAAAGGTTGCCGCGAACTGGCCTCGGACGCCGCGCTGGACAACCTTGGCAGCCAGCGCATGCACGCGGCCCTGGGCTTTGCCGAGACCGAGCGTGTCGTGTACTTCCTCAAGCCAGTCGCGCCCCTCGACTGAAAATTTCCGGGCAGTTGTCGATTTGCCGTTTTCCCGTTCGACCAGTGTTGAAAGCGTCACCACCAACCCTGATGAGTCTTCGGAGGAAACACCGATGAACACTGCAGCCGAGCATGAACTGAAGCAACTGATCGAACAGTGGATGCAAGCCGTGCGCGAGCGTGACGTCGACCGTATCGTCGCCCCCTACGCCGACGACATTGTCGCCTTCGACGCCATCCAGGCCCTGCAATTCAAGGGCAAGGCCGCCTACCGCGCCCACTGGGAGATGTGCATGGGCATGTGCACCGGACCGATGGTGTTCGAATTGGCGCAACTGACCGTGCATGCCGACGGCGACCTGGGCCTGGCCCACTGGCTCAATCGCTGCGGGCCGTCCGACGATGAGAGCCAGTGCGGTTTCATGCGCGCCACTGTCGGTTACCGGCGCAGCGGCGGCCAATGGCAGGTTATCCATGAACACTGGTCGGCGCCGTTCGACATGGAAACGCAAAAAGCACTGTTCGATCTCAAACCCTGAACACCATCGACCGCCTATCGCCACCTCGCCCCGGAGACGATCATGAAATACCTGTGCCTGGTCTATTGTGATGAAGCGCTGTTGCACAGCCTGCCCGACAGCCCCGAGGACGCCGAATGCATGGCCTACGCCGAGTCCATCCAGGGCTCCGGGCGGATGATCGCCGCCGAGGCGCTCAAGCCCGTGCAGACGGCCACCACGGTACGCGTGCGCGCCGGACACATGAGCCTGACCGACGGTCCGTTCGCCGAGACCAAGGAGCAGTTGGCCGGGTTCTACCTGGTCGATGCCCGCGACCTCAATGAAGCGTTGAACATCGCCAGGGGCATTCCGGCGGCGCGGGTCGGCAGCGTCGAGGTGCGTCCGGTGCGTGAGTTGCAACCCTGACCCAATAAGGAGAGCACGATGACCCAGGTATCGCCGGGCTGATGAACAGCGAAGGGCAAATCCGGGATGAAGTGGCGGCGGTCTACCGCCGCGACTCCCGGCGCATCCTGGCCACCCTGATCCGCCTGCTGGGAGACTTCGACCTGGCCGAGGAGGCCCTGCATGACGCCTTCTTCATTGCCGTCGAGCGCTGGCAGCGCGATGGTATCCCGGACAATCCGCGGGCCTGGCTGGTTTCCGCCGGCCGTTTCAAGGCCATCGATGCCTTGCGCCGCCGTGCCCGCTTCGACCGCTCCCAGGCGGACCTGATCATGCTGCTGGAGGGCGAGGCCCAGGACCCGGGTGAGCAGGAGCTGCTGGTCGATGACCGGCTGCGCCTGATCTTCACCTGCTGCCACCCGGCCCTGGCCTTCGATGCCCAGGTGCCGCTGACGTTGCGCGAGGTCTGCGACCTGACCACCGAGCAGATCGCCCGCGCCTTCCTGCAGAGCCCGGCGACCATCGCCCAGCGCATCGTGCGCGCCAAGGCCAAGATCCGCGATGCGAAGATCCCCTACCAGGTACCGGAGCTGGGCGAGTTGCCGGAGCGGCTGGAGAGTGTACTGCGGGTGATCTACCTGGTGTTCAACGAGGGCTATTCGGCGTCTTCGGGCGAGGATGTCACCACACGCGCGCTGACCGACGAGGCCATCCGCCTGGGCCGGTTGCTCGCGCAGTTGCTGCCGGATGCCGAGGTGCTGGGGCTGTTGGCGCTGATGCTGTTGCAGGCCTCGCGGCAGAACGCGCGCAGCGATACCAACGGCGAGCTGGTGCTGCTCGACGAACAGGACCGGAGCCTGTGGGACCGGGCACAGATAGAGGAGGGCAGCCAGTTGGTGCGCCAGGCCCTGAGCGGCCGGGAGTTCGGCCCCTACAGCGTGCAGGCGGCGATTGCTGCACTGCATGCCGAAGCGCCCAGCGCCGAGGCCACCGACTGGGACGAGATTGTCGGCCTGTACGATGTGCTGCAGCGCCACTGGCCGTCACCGGTGGTGGAGCTGAACCGGGCGGCAGCGCTGGCCCGGCGCGATGGCGCGCAGGTCGGGTTGCGGGCGGTCGAAGCAATTCTCGAGCGGGGCGAACTGGGCGAATACCACCTGGCCCATGCCGCGCGCGCCGAACTGCATCGGCAGCTGGGCAATACCGAACAGGCCCGCGAGGCCTGGCAGCAGGCATTGACGCTGACCCGGCAGGGGCCGGAACGCCGCCATATCGAGCGGCGCTTGCGCGAGCTGGGGTGAGGTAATACCTGTAGGAGCGGCCTCGTGCCGCGAAAGGGCTGCGTAGCAGCCCCGGCGATCTAAGCATGGACGCTGAAATCCAGGGACTGCTGCGCAGCTCTTTCGCGACACAAGGCCGCTCCTACAGTGACCGTGTGTGCCGCTGTACTTTCAGCCGGCAACGAACTCCGGCGGGCTCACCAGCTCGACGGTCTGTTGCTTGCGCGGCGCGAGGATCTCGGCCTCGCCGGCGACCACCAGCTCGTCGTTCTGGTTGTACACGTTGGTGGCGATACGCACCTTGAACTTGGGCAGCTTCTCGAGGATTTCCAGGCGCACGGTCAGCTCGTCGCCGATCTTCACCGGCTTCTGGAAGCTCATCTGCTGGCCCAGGTAGATGGTGCCCGGGCCAGGCAGGGTGCAGGCCACTGCGGCGCTGATCAGCGCGCCGCTGAACATGCCGTGGGCGATGCGTTCCTTGAACATGCTCTTGGCGGCGAACTCGGCATCCAGGTGCACCGGGTTGTGGTCGCCGGACATGGCGGCGAACAGCTGGATGTCGCGTTCTGCCACGGACTTCTTGTATTCAGCTTTCTGGCCGACTTCGAGGGCTTCGTAAGGCGTGTTGGTGACCTGGGTCATCAGGGGCTTCCTTGTGGAACGGACGAGGCTGCCGATCATTCACTGCGGGCAGGGCGGCCAAGGGCCAGCGCCTGCTCCAGCCAGCCGATGATCTCGGCGGTGACCTCGTCGCGATGGGTTTCGTTGAGCACTTCGTGGCGTGCGCCGGGGTAGATGCGCAACTGTACATGACGGTTGCCGGTCGCGCGCAGGGCGTCGGCCAGGTGGGTGAGACGCTTGCCGGCACTCACCGGATCACATTCGCCGCCCAGCACGAAGATCGGCAGGTTTGGATCGATCTGCGCCAGGTTCTTCTTCTGACTGATCTGCGCCAGCCCCTGCAGCAGGTCGAGCCACAGCTGGTTGCTGCAGCGAAAGCCGCACAGCGGATCGGCGATGTACTTGTCCACCTCCGCGGCATCGCGGCTGAGCCAGTCGAAGGCGGTGCGGTTGGGCTTGAACGCCTTGTTGAACGAGCCGAACGACAGCCAGTCGATCAGCGCGCTCTTGCCCAGCGGGCCCTGGCGCCAGGCCTCGACGCGGGCGATCAGGTGCGCCGCGCGGTACAGTGCCACCGGCTGGAAGTTCGAGCCGCTGAGGATCGCGCCCTGCAGGCTGGCGCTGTGGTGCAGCAGGTAGGCCTGGGCGATGTAGCTGCCCATGCTGTGGCCGAACAGGAACAGCGGGGTTCCCGGAAATTGCTGGCCGATGTGCTGGGCCAGCAGGCCCAGGTCGTTGAGCACGGCATTCCAGCCATTTTTCCGGGCGAACAGGCCCAGGCTGCCCAGTTCGGCGGTGCGGCCATGGCCGCGCAGGTCGGGGGCGAGCAGCCCGTAGCCGACGGCGTTGAGCGCATGACCCAGGCGCTGGTAGCGCCCGGCATGCTCGGCCATGCCATGGGCCAGCAGCACCACGGCCTTGACCGGAGTGGCCGGCAGCCATTGGTGGACATAAAGGCTGCAATGCTCGCTGGCGGGGAGCCAGAAGGCGTCGTGGGGCATGGCGGGTCCTTGCGCGCGGAGGTTGCCCAACAGTGTATGCGCAAAGCCATCGATTGCAGGAAGGGCGGAAAAGAGATTCACAATGTTAATGGCGGCACTTGGCGTATTTGCCACCTTCGACAGAGCTGCTAACGTCGGCTGAACACCTTTTTGCCAGCAGGCGATCAGGTCAGGAATGTCCCGGTAGAGGAACAACAATAAATGCAAGCCGATTTCTGGAACGACAAGCGCGCCGCGGGCGTACCTTCCACCATTGACATGAATGTCTACACGTCCGTCGTCGACGTCTTCGAGCGCTGCTGCAAACGCTTCGCCGACCGCCCGGCGTACAGCAACCTCGGGGTCACCCTTAGCTATGCCGACCTCGAGCGTCATTCGGCCGCCTTCGCCGCCTGGCTGCAACAGCACACCGAACTGGTGCCGGGCGACCGCATCGCGGTGCAGATGCCCAATGTCCTGCAATACCCCATTGCGGTGTTCGGCGCCATGCGCGCCGGCCTGATCGTGGTCAACACCAACCCGCTGTACACCGAGCGCGAGATGCGCCATCAGTTCAAGGACTCCGGCGCCCGAGCCCTGGTGTACCTGAACATGTTCGGCAAGCGCGTGCAGGAGGTGCTGCCCGATACCGGCATCGAGTACCTGATCGAGGCGAAGATGGGCGACCTGCTGCCGACGGCCAAGGGCTGGCTGGTCAACACCGTGGTCGACAAGCTGAAGAAGATGGTGCCGGCCTACCAGTTGCCCCAGGCCGTGTCGTTCAAGCAGGTGCTGCGCCAGGGGCGCGGGCTCACTCACAGGCCGGTGGCACAAACCCTGGAGAACATCGCGGTGCTGCAGTACACCGGCGGCACCACCGGGCTGGCCAAGGGCGCCATGCTCACCCACGGCAACCTGGTGGCCAACATGCTCCAGGTGCTGGCCTGCTTCGGTCAGCACGGCCCCGATGGCCAGCCGCTGATCAAGGAAGGGCAGGAGGTGATGATCGCGCCGCTGCCGCTGTACCACATCTATGCCTTCACCGCGAACTGCATGTGCATGATGGTGACCGGCAACCACAACGTACTGATCACCAACCCCCGGGATATTCCCGGTTTCATCAAGGAACTGGGCAAGTGGCGGTTCTCGGCGCTGGTGGGCCTGAACACGCTGTTCGTCGCGCTGATGGACAACCCGGGCTTCAAGTCGCTGGATTTCTCCGCGCTGAAGATCACCAACTCCGGTGGCACCGCGCTGGTCAAGGCCACCGCCGAACGCTGGGAGGCCCTCACCGGTTGCCGCATTGTCGAAGGCTACGGCCTGACCGAAACCTCGCCGGCGGCCAGCACCAACCCCTATGGCCAGCTGGCGCGCCTGGGCACCGTGGGGCTGCCGGTGCCCGGCACGGCGTTCAAGGTGATCGACGATGAAGGCCACGAGCAGCCGCTGGGCGAGCGTGGCGAGTTGTGCATCAAGGGGCCGCAGGTGATGAAGGGTTACTGGCAGCAGGTTGAGGCCACCACCCAGGTCCTGGATGCCGAAGGCTGGCTGAAGACCGGCGATATCGCCGTCATCGATCCGGACGGTTTCACCTGCATCGTCGACCGCAAGAAGGACATGATCATCGTCTCGGGCTTCAACGTGTATCCCAACGAGATCGAGGATGTGGTGATGGGCCATCCGCAGGTGGCCAGCTGCGCGGTGATTGGCGTGCCGGACGAGCGCACCGGCGAGGCGGTGAAGCTGTTCGTGGTGCCGCGTGCGGGTGGGGTGAGCGTCGATGAGCTCAAGGCGTTCTGCAAGACCAACTTCACCGGCTACAAGGTGCCCAAGCACATCGTGTTGCGCGAATCGCTGCCGATGACTCCGGTGGGCAAGATCCTGCGCCGGGAGTTGCGCGATATCGCCTGACGGTGGCTAATCCAATCCTGTGGGATCAGCACAACGCCGTTCCCGCAGGCCCTCTCTAGGGCAGGGCTTTCAGGCGGATTCGCGACATTTTGTATAATTACTCTAAAAATGACCTGTATTGTTCATTGAGTCATTTTTGTGACCTGTCGGCCCATTTCGACCTCTAGGCGACCCCTTGCAAAGCTGTTACTCTCGGCGCGCTTTCAGAGGATCCGGTTTGCAATGAGCCGGCCTCTCATATCAATAATAAGCGCATCGACGCGTACCGAATTCGCTGTTGCTGAAGGAGCGGGCTTCCATGATCGAACATTTTTGGAAGGATAAGTACCCAGCCGGGGTCACGGCGGACATCAATCCTGACGAATTCCCCAATATCCAGGCGGTACTCAAGCAATCCTGCCAACGCTTTGCCGACAAACCTGCCTTTAGCAACCTGGGCAAGACCATCACCTACGGCGAGCTGTACACCCTGTCCGGCGCCTTCGCCGCCTGGCTGCAGCAGCACACCGACCTGAAGCCGGGTGATCGCATCGCGGTCCAGCTGCCCAACGTCCTGCAGTACCCCGTCGCCGTGTTCGGCGCCATGCGCGCCGGCCTGATCGTGGTCAACACCAACCCGCTGTACACCGCGCGGGAGCTGGAGCACCAGTTCAACGATTCCGGGGCCAAGGCCCTGGTGTGCCTGGCCAACATGGCGCACCTGGCGGAAAAGGTGGTGCCCAAGACCCAGGTCAAACATGTCATTGTCACCGAAGTGGCCGACCTGTTGCCACCTCTCAAGCGCCTGTTGATCAACAGCGTCATCAAGTACGTGAAGAAAATGGTGCCGGCCTACCACCTGCCGGGCGCCGTGCGCTTCAACGATGCCCTGGCGCTGGGCAAGGGCGGCGCGGTGACCGAGGCCAACCCGCAGTCCGGCGATGTCGCCGTGCTGCAGTACACCGGCGGTACCACCGGCGTGGCCAAGGGCGCGATGCTCACCCACCGCAACCTGGTCGCCAACATGCTGCAGTGCCGCGCGCTGATGGGCTCGAACCTGCACGAAGGCTGCGAGATCCTCATCACCCCGCTGCCGCTGTACCACATCTACGCCTTCACCTTCCATTGCATGGCCATGATGCTCATCGGCAACCACAACGTGCTGATCAGCAACCCGCGCGACCTGCCGGCCATGGTCAAGGAACTGGGCAAGTGGAAGTTCAGCGGCTTCGTCGGCCTCAACACGCTGTTCGTCGCCCTGTGCAACAACGAGACGTTCCGCAACCTCGACTTCTCGGCGCTGAAGATCACCCTGTCCGGCGGCATGGCCCTGCAACAGAGCGTGGCCGAGCGCTGGAAGACGGTGACCGGCTGCGCCATCTGCGAAGGCTACGGCATGACCGAGACCAGCCCGGTGGCGGCGGTCAACCCGACTTCGGCCAACCAGCTGGGAACCATCGGCATCCCGGTGCCGTCCACCCTGTGCAAGATCATCGACGACAACGGCCAGGAATTGCCCCTGGGCGAGGTGGGCGAGCTGTGCATCAAGGGGCCGCAGGTGATGAAGGGCTACTGGCAGCGTGAAGATGCCACCGCCGAGATCATCGACAGCAATGGCTGGCTGAAGACTGGCGACATCGCCCTGATCCAGCCGGACGGCTATATGCGCATCGTCGACCGCAAGAAGGACATGATCCTGGTGTCCGGCTTCAACGTGTACCCCAACGAGCTCGAAGACGTGCTCGCCGCGCTGCCGGGCGTGCTGCAGTGCGCGGCCATTGGCGTCCCGGACGAAAAATCCGGCGAGGTGATCAAGATGTTCATCGTGGTCAAGCCGGGCATGACCCTGACCAAGGAGCAGGTGATGGAGCACATGCGCGCCAACGTCACCGGCTACAAGGTGCCCAAGGCCATCGAGTTCCGCGACGCGCTGCCGACCACCAACGTCGGCAAGATCCTGCGCCGAGAGCTGCGCGACGAAGAGCTGAAGAAGCAGGGTCTGAAGAAGATCGCCTGATCCGCAGCCTGCACGATCGATGTAGAAGCGGCCTTGCGCCGCGAAAGGGGTGCGAAGCACCCCCATCGATTGATGCGTTGCCGCTGAAATCCTGGGGCTGCTTTGCAGCCCTTTCGCGGCGCAAGGCCGCTCCTACAGAGAGGTTGCGGCTCAGCGCAGCTTTTCCAGCATCTGGTAGTACCACATCCCCGCCGCCAGCAGCGGATTGCCCAGCAGGTCGCCCATCGGCACCTTGATGTGCCTGCACCCGGCAAAGGTATCGAACTTCTCCAGCGTCCCGGTCAGCGCCTCGGCCATGATCTCGCCCATGATATGGCTGGTGGCGATGCCGTGCCCGGAATACCCCTGGCAGTACCAGACGTTGTCCGACAGCTTGCCCAGCTGCGGGATGCGGTTGACCACGATGCCCATGGCGCAGCTCCACTGGAACTCGATCGGCACGCCCTTGAGCGCCGGGAAGGTGCGCTCGATGCACGGGCGCAGCTCGCCTTCGATGTCCCGCGAGTCGCGCCCGGAGTAGTTGGCGCCGCCACCGAACAGCAGGCGCTTGTCGGCGGTCAGGCGGTAGTAGTCGAGGACGAAACGGCAGTCGTACACCGCCAGGTCCTGCGGGTTGATCTGCTCGGCCAGCTCGCCCAGCGGCGCGGTGGTGACGATGCCGCCCATGGCCGGGAAGATCTTGCCCTTGAGCTGGCGCTTTTCCAGCTTGTGATACACGTCGCCGGCCAGCATCACCTGGCGCGCCTCGATCCGTCCCTGGGCGGTGACCACCGCCGGGCGCGGGCCGTGGACGATCTCCAGCACCTCGGAGTTTTCGAACAGCAGGGCGCCCAGCCCGTGGGCGGCGCGGGCCTCGCCCAGGCACAGGTTGAGCGGGTGCAGGTGCAGGTTGCGGCGGTTCTTCAGCGCGCCGAGGTACAGCGGGCTCTGCAGATGATGTTGCATGGCGCTGCGGTCGAGCAGTTGCACCTGGTCGCCCATGCCGCGGCGCTGGGCCTCGGCCTCGAAGGCGCGCAGCTCGTTCATGTGCGACGGTTTCATCGCCGCGTGCAGATGGCCGTGCTTGAGGTCGCACTGGATGCCGTAGCGCTCGACGCGCTGCTCGATGATCTGGTGGCCGCGCCAGCGCAGATGCCAGATGAAATCGTCCACCTCGGCGCCCAGCCGGTCGCGCATCTGCGTGCGCATGGCCTCGTCGCCCGACAGGCTGCCGGTGACCTGGCCGCCGTTGCGCCCGCTGGCGCCCCAGCCGATGCGGTTGGTCTCGACGATGGCCACTTTCAGGCCGCGCTCGGCCAGTTCCACGGCGGTGGCCACGCCGGTGAAGCCGCCGCCGATGATCGCCACATCCACCTGCACCGTGCCCTTGAGCGTGGGGTATTCGGTCGTGTCGTTGAGGGTGGCGCTGTAATAGGACGGCGCGCGCTGGGCCGGGCCGTTGTTCACTGCTGCGTTCATGGTTGTTCCTTCTTGTAATCTCGTGGGCATCAGGTCTGGTGCAGGTACCAGCGCCAGTCCTGCTCGCCGACCTCGGCCATGAACTGGCGGTACTCGGCGCGCTTGACCTTCAGGTAGACGCCGAGGAAGGCTTCGCCCAGCGCCTCCCGGGCCCAGGTCGAATGCTCCAGGGCCTCGAGGGCGGTCAGCCAGTCGGTGGGCAGGTGTTCGGTGGCTTGGGCGTAGCCGTTGCCTTCGACCGGGGCGCCGGGATCGAGTTGTTCACGGATGCCCTGGTGGGTGGCGGCGAGAATCGCGGCGGCGGCCAGGTAGGGGTTGGCGTCGGCGCCGCAGATGCGGTGCTCGATATGCCGGCTGTTGGCCGGGCCACCGGGTACGCGCAGGCTGACGGTGCGGTTGTCCACGCCCCAGGTCGGCGCCAGCGGTGCATAGCTGTTGGCCTGGAAGCGGCGGAACGAGTTGGCGTTGGGGCAGAACAACAGCAGCGATTCGCGCAGGTGACGCAGCATGCCGGCCACCGCGTGACGCAGCAGCGGGGTACCGGCCTTGTCCTCGCTGGCGAACAGGTTGTTGCCGGCGGCGTCGGCCAGGCTCAGGTGCATGTGCATGCCGGTGCCGGCCAGCTGGGCGAACGGCTTGGCCATGAAGCAGGCCTGCATGCCGTGGGCGTTGGCGATGCCCTTGACCAGGCGCTTGTAGCGCACGGCCTGGTCCATCGCCTGGAGCGCGTCGCCGTGCTCCAGGGTGATCTCCACCTGCCCGGGCGCGTACTCGGAGATCGCCGTGCGGACCGGGATGCCCTGGGCCTTGCAGGCGGCGTAGAGGTCGGCGAGGAAGGGTTCGATCTGCTCCAGCTCGCGCAGGCCATACACCTGGGTCCCGCACGGACGTCCGCCGTCGCTGTCCAAGGCCGGCTGCGGCCGGCCCTGGGCGTCGCGCTGCTGGTCGAGCAGGTAGAACTCCAGCTCGCAGGCCATTACCGGGTGGAAACCATCGGCCTTGAGCGCGTCGATCACCCGCAGCAGCACATGACGCGGGTCGGCCACGCTGGCCGGCAGGCCTTCGCTGGGGTGCATGCTGACCTGCACGGCGGCGGTCGGCACCCGGCGCCAGGGCAGGCGCACCAAGCTGCCGTCCAGCGGGTAGGCGCGGCAGTCGATGTCGCCGACGTCCCAGACCAGGCCCGAGTTTTCCACGTCGTCGCCATTGAGGGTCAGGCCGAGGATGGTGCTGGGCAGCGGGCGGCCGCTTTCGAACACCGCCAGCAGCTCCTCGCGGTGCAGCAGCTTGCCGCGGGGGACGCCGTTGGCGTCGAGGATGAACAGCTCGATCAGGTCGATATCGGGGTTGTCGGCCAGGAAACGCCTGGCTTGCTCTGCGGGGGCAAAGTGCATGGTGGATTCGCTCTGGGGCACACGTGACCGCCGCGCAGGCGAGCGGTCAGGCTGAGTCAATCGGCCAGTGGGGCGGCCGGGTCGGGTCAGGAGTGCGTGAGCGACGTGTCCGGTGGGCGCGCGTGACGGCAATGCCACAGCGCCCAGAACGCCATGATGATATGGACCAGCGGATTTTCACCGGCACGGGCCCGGGCCTTCGGCAGCGAAGGGTAGGGCAGCGGGCGGGCAATCATCGGGTCGAGAAGCATCCCTGGATACTCACATGGCCTGTAAGGTTGATTAAAGCAGTGAATGGCGACGTTCATTCCGGTGGCAGCTAAACATTGGCAAGGTCTGCCCGCCGCGTTGCAGCAGCTTAGGAAGCTTCCCACAGTTTTATCGGACTTAGGCTAGTTGGCAGGTGGCGCGCCAGCGGTGAAAGTCCCTTTCTTTGTAAGAATGGTCAGGGATCGCCATGCAAGCGCAAAGGACTTATCAGGTAATCGCCCATCACGCGATCGTCTTCGATGTCAGCGAGTTCATCATCCAGCCAGGAGAATGTTGCCAAATCCGGCAAACGGGCCTGCCATGGGTGCATGCCGGGCACTATCGGGTCGTTGAAAAAATGGCGGAGCTTTACGACCGGATGCTGGCAGGGCAGCGGCCTTGCCTGATGACGGTTGCGGTATCGCGGCCGTTAACTCGCCAGCAGGGGGACAGCCTCAATCAGCAGAGGTACAGGGTTTCGGGCATTTTCAGTACCGCAGCGGGTAAAGCGACGGCGGATGTCGCGCTAGCAATGGCAGGTGGGCCTGCGGCGGCGGTCGCAGGGATCGCCGCCACCGGAGCTGTGGCGTGGTTGATTCAGAATAAGATTCCTACTTTTCATGCTGGGGATGTACTGGCATCGCTGTCAGCAACCGTGAAAGGCGGTATTGGTCCCCAATCCAGCAGCCTGATGTTGATTATCTGAAGGGGAGCGGATATGTGGGTGCTTTATGGTATTTGCTATGCCCTCGTGGTCGGCACGTTGGTCGACTGGGCATGCCGGTCAAGGTGCATCAGGTTTCTTCTCTATATCGTCTTCAACGTCACGGGGATTACCGCCTGTAATCAACTGGGTGAAGAGCAGTTCCTGCAACTTGATGGTATTGGCTGGTCAGCTTTTTTCGTGGCAATTGCTACCCCGTTGTTGTTCAAGCGCTCCCGCTATTTCGAGCGTGATCGCGACTGAACGGCGGGCACAGGCAGCATCGATTTCGCAAATCTGCGACAATCGCGCCTCTTACGCCTGCCGATCATGAAAAAGCAGCACTCGCCTGCATCATTAAAAAGTCCCATGACAGACCACGCCATCGACCAACTGCTGAAGAACCTCGACCACGCCATGATCGCCGACCGCCATCGGTTGCGCCGGCAATTGCACGAGCTGCGCAAGCGCCCCGACGAGGGCAAGCTCGCGCAGTGGGTGGAAAAGGTCCAGGCCTCCTGCGCCCAGGTCACCGCGCGCCAGCAGAGCGTGCCGAGCATTCGCTACGACGACAACCTGCCCATCGCCGCCAAGCGCGACGAGATCAAGAAGGCTCTGGCCGAGCACCAGGTGCTGGTGATCGCCGGCGAGACCGGTTCCGGCAAGACCACCCAGCTGCCGAAGATCTGCCTGGAGCTGGGCCGCGGCAGCCATGGCCTGATCGCCCATACCCAGCCCCGGCGGATCGCCGCGCGCAGTGTCGCGGCGCGGGTTGCGGAGGAGCTGGGCACGCCGTTGGGGGCGCTGGTCGGCTACCAGGTGCGCTTCGAGGACCAGAGCGATTCGAACACCCTGGTCAAGCTGATGACCGACGGCATCCTGCTGGCCGAAACCCAGCACGACCGTTTCCTCGAGCGCTACGACACGATCATCGTCGACGAGGCTCATGAGCGCAGCCTGAACATCGACTTCCTGCTCGGCTACCTCAAGACCCTGCTGCACCGCCGCCCGGACCTGAAGTTGATCATCACCTCGGCGACCATCGACCTGGAGCGCTTCTCCAAGCACTTCGACGGCGCGCCGATCATCGAAGTGTCCGGGCGCACCTACCCGGTGGAAACCTGGTACCGGCCGCTGACCAGCGAGCACGACGAGGAGGGCAACCAGGTCGAGGAGGACCTGTCCGTCGACCAGGCGATCCTCGCCAGCCTCGACGAGATCGCCCAGCATGAGCGCAGCCAGGGCAAGGGTCCGGGCGATGTGCTGGTGTTCCTGCCCGGTGAGCGCGAGATCCGCGACGCCGCCGAGATCCTGCGCAAGGCGCAGCTGCGCCACACCGAGATCCTGCCGCTGTATGCGCGGCTGTCGCCGGCCGAGCAGCAGCGGATCTTCCAGTCCCACAGCGGCCGGCGCGTGGTGCTGGCGACCAACGTTGCCGAAACCTCGCTGACCGTGCCGGGTATCCGCTACGTGATCGACAGCGGCACCGCGCGCATCAGCCGCTACAGCTACCGCGCCAAGGTCCAGCGCCTGCCCATCGAGGCGGTGTCCCAGGCCAGCGCCAACCAGCGTAAAGGCCGCTGCGGGCGTGTCGAGCCGGGCATCTGCATCCGCCTGTACAGCGAGGACGACTTCAACGGCCGCCCGGCGTTCACCGATCCGGAGATCCTGCGCACCAACCTGGCTGCGGTGATCCTGCAGATGCTGCACCTGCGCCTGGGCGCGATCGACGCCTTCCCGTTCATCGAGCCGCCGGATGGCAAGGCCATCAGCGACGGCTTCAACCTGTTGCAGGAGCTGTCGGCGGTCAACCGCGAGAACCAGCTGACACCACTGGGCCGCCAGCTGGCGCGCCTGCCGATCGATCCACGGTTGGGTCGCATGCTGCTCGAAGGCGCCCGTCAGGGCAGCCTGCAGGAAGTGCTGATCGTCGCCAGCGCGCTGTCGGTGCAGGACCCGCGCGAGCGCCCGCCGGAGCGCCAGCAGGCTGCCGACCAGGCGCACGCGCAGTGGAAGGATGTCGATTCCGACTTCGCCGCGCTGGTCAACCTGTGGCGCGGTTTCGAGGAGCAGCGCCAGGCGCTGACCGCCAGCCCGCTGCGCAACTGGTGCCGCAAGAACTTCCTCAACTACCTGCGCCTGCGCGAGTGGCGCGACGCCCATCGCCAGCTGGCGCTGATCTGCCGTGATCTGCAATTGGCGGTCAACAAGGACGCCTGCGACTACCAGCCCCTGCACAAGGCGATTCTCAGCGGCCTGCTCAGCCAGATCGGCCAGAAGACCGAGGAGGGCGACTACCAGGGCGCGCGTCAGCGGCGTTTCTGGGTTCACCCCTCGTCGGGCATCGGCCGCAAGCGCCCGCAGTGGGTGATGGCCGCGGAACTGGTGGAGACCACCAAGCTGTACGCGCGCATGGTGGCCAAGATCGAGCCGGACTGGATCGAGCCGCTGGCCACCCACCTGATCAAGAAGAACCACTTCGAACCGCACTGGGAGAAGAAGCGCGGCCAGGTGGTGGCCTACGAGCAGATCACCCTCTACGGGCTGATCCTGGTCGGCCGTCGGCCGGTGCATTTCGGCCCGATCGACCCGGTCACTTCCCGCGAGCTGTTCATCCGCGACGGCCTGGTCGGTGGCGAGATCCAGTCCCGGGCCAAGTGCCTGGCGGCCAACAAGCGCCTGCTCGAGCAGCTCGACGAGCTGGAGGCCAAGGCCCGACGGCGCGATATTCTGGCCGACGAGGAGACGCTGTACGCCTTCTACGAGGCGCGCCTGCCCGAAGAGATTCACCAGACCGCGACCTTCGACAGCTGGTACCGGATGAACAGCCAGAAGGATCCGAACCTGCTGATCATGCGCGAAGAGGACGTGCTCGCCCGCGAGGCCAGCGAGGTCACCGCCGCGCAGTATCCGGACCACCTGCAGGTGGGCGATCTGCGCCTGTCGCTGAGCTATCACTTCGAACCGAACCACCCGCGTGACGGCGTGACCGTGCGGGTGCCGGCGCCGTTGTTGCCGAACCTGCCGGGCGAGCGCCTGGAATGGTTGGTGCCCGGCCTGCTGGAGGCCAAGTGCATCGCCCTGGTGCGCAACCTGCCCAAGGCCCTGCGCAAGAACTTCGTGCCGGTGCCCGACTTCGTCAAGGCGGCCCTGTCGCGCCTGGTGTTCGGCCAGGGGGCATTGCCGCAGGCGCTGGGGCAGGAGTTGCTGCGCATGACCGGGGCGCGGGTGTCGGACGAGGCCTGGGCGGAAGCGGCCGGGCTGGTCGAGGGCCATCTGCGCATGAACATCGAAGTGGTCGACGCCCAGGGCAAGTTCCTTGGCGAAGGCCGCGACCTCGCCGAGCTGACCGCCCGCTTCGCCGCCGCCAGCCAGGCGGCGCTGGCCCTGCCGCGCAGCGAGAAGGCCGAGCAGCCGGTACAGGCCAAGGCCTTCGCGCAGGTGGCGCAAACCGCCCAGCAGAAGATCGCCGGGCTGTCGATGACGGTCTACCCGGCGCTGGTCGAGGACAACGGCACGGTACGCGAAGGGCGTTTCTCGACCCAGGCCGAAGCCGAGTTCCAGCACCGTCGCGCCTTGCAGCGCCTGTTGCTGCAACAGCTGGCGGAACCGGCCAAGTTCCTGCGCGGCAAGCTGCCGGGGCTGACCGAACTGGGGCTGTTGTACCGTGAACTGGGCCGAATCGAGGCACTGGTCGAGGATATCCTCCTGGCCAGCCTCGACAGCTGTGTGCTGGAAGGCGAAGACCCACTGCCGCGTGATGGCGCGGGCCTGGCCTCGCTGGCCGAACGCAAGCGCGGCAACTGGACCGAGCACGCCGAGCGCCTGGCCCGCCTGACCCTGGAGGTGCTGAAGCTGTGGCATGGCCTGCAGAAGCGCTTCAAGGGCAAGATCGACCTGAGCCAGGCGGTGGCGCTCAACGACATCAAGCAGCAGCTGGCCAACCTGGTGTACCCGGGCTTCGTGCGGGAGACGCCGGGTGCCTGGTTCAAGGAGCTGCCGCGTTATCTCAAGGCGGTGGAACTGCGTCTGGAGAAGCTGGGTTCGCAGGTGCAGAAGGACCGGGTGTGGAGCGCCGAGCTGGCCAATTGCTGGGCGCAGTACCAGGCCCGCGCCGACAAGCATGCCCAGGAAGGCAAGCGCGATGAGCAGTTGACCCTGTACCGCTGGCTGCTGGAGGAATACCGGGTGTCGTTGTTCGCCCAGCAACTGGGGACGAAGGTGGCGGTTTCCGACAAGCGACTGAGCAAACAGTGGAGTCAGGTGGAAGCCTAAGCTCCCAAAGTTGTGGCAAACTTGCAGGAATTTGCGGCCGCTGTGCGGCCGATCGCGGCACAAGGCCGCTCCTACAGGAGAACGCCGATTCTGTAGGAGCGGCCTTGCGCCGCGAACGAGGGCTCAGCCCTCGCCTCAAAATTGGTACCAAGGTGCCATTAAGTTGCCCTTATTCCGGCCAGCGCCTTGTGGCGATGGCCCCAGACCAGAGGAACGACCGTGCACAACGTCGTCATCAGCGGCACCGGCCTGTACACCCCGGCCCAAAGCATTTCCAACGAAGAACTGGTGGAATCCTTCAACGCCTGGGCACAGCGTTTCAACCGTGACAACGCCGCCGCCATCGAGCGTGGCGAGGTCGAGGCGGCGCCGCTGTCCGACGCCGCCTTCATCGAGAAGGCCTCGGGTATCAAGAGCCGCTTCGTCATGGACAAGGTCGGCATTCTTGATCCGCAGCGCATGAAGCCGCGCCTGCCTGAGCGCGGCAACGACGAACAATCGATCCTCTGCGAGATGGGCGTGGCCGCCGCCCGCCAGGCCCTGGAGCGTGCCGGGCGCACCGCCGCCGATGTCGACGGGGTGATCGTCGCCTGTTCCAACCTGCAGCGCCCATACCCGGCCATCGCCATCGAAGTGCAGCAGGCACTGGGTATCCAGGGCTTCGCCTTCGACATGAACGTGGCCTGCTCGTCGGCCACCTTCGGTATCCAGACCGCCGCCAACAGCGTGCAGCTGGGCCAGTCGCGCGCCGTGCTGGTGGTCAACCCGGAAATCTGCACCGGCCACCTGAACTTCCGTGACCGCGACAGCCACTTCATCTTCGGCGATGCCGCCACCGCCGTGCTGGTCGAGCGTGCCGACCTGGCCACCTCCGAACACCAGTTCGACATCGTCAGCACCAAGCTGCTGACGGCGTTCTCCAACAACATCCGCAACAACTTCGGCTTCCTCAACCGCGCGGCGGAAGAGGGCATCGGTGCTCGCGACAAGCTGTTCGTGCAGGAAGGCCGCAAGGTGTTCAAGGAAGTCTGCCCGATGGTCGCCGAGCTGATCGGCAAGCACCTGGCCGAGAACGATCTGCAACCGTCGGACGTCAAGCGCTTCTGGCTGCACCAGGCCAACCTGAGCATGAACCACCTGATCGTCAAGAAACTGCTGGGGCGTGAAGTGGCCGAGGAAGATGCGCCGGTGATCCTGGATCGTTATGCCAATACCAGCTCGGCGGGGTCGGTGATTGCCTTCCACCTGTACCAGGATGACCTGGCCAAGGGCTCGCTGGGTGTGCTGAGTTCGTTTGGTGCTGGCTATTCGATTGGTAGTGTGGTGCTGCGCAAGCGCTGATTATCAGTTCGAGAAAGCTGGGGCCGCTTTGCGGCCCTTTCGCGGCACAAGGCCGCTCCTACAGGGGACCGCATTTCCCTGTAGGAGCGGCCTTGTGCCGCGAAAGGGCTGCAAAGCAGCCCCCAGCTTTCTGACAGGCAAAAAAAGCGGGAAATGCCGGATGGGGTCGGCATTTCCCGCTTCAGGGTGGAGCAAGGGAGCGTAGCGCTTAGAACTTGGCTTCCAGGTCGACCTGCAGGGTATCGACGTCAGCATTGTTGTTCGGCAGCTGCGACAGGTCGGTCTTGGCCATCAGGTAGGCCGCGCCCAGCGAGAAGTTCTTGTCGATCTCGTAGCCGACCTTGAACTTGTGGCCACGGGACCCGGTGAAGCCGGCACCGAAGTCGGAGTCGGTGAACAGGCTGACCACGGCGTTGCGCTGCACGTCGCGGTAGTTGTAGTCCAGGCTCCAGGCGCCCAGCTTGGTCTTCAGACCCGCCAGCCAGGCCTTGTCCTCGCCGTCGGTGCTGTCGGTGTTCTTGACGAACTGGCCATAGGCCGACAGCGGGATAGCGAAGCCGGTGAAGTCCACCTGGCCAAAGCCTTCAGCCAGGTTGAACTCGGTGGTGGTGTTGCCGAAGCTGCGCAGCACGGCCGACTTCTTGTCGTTGTCGAAGCCGTAGAGGCTGCCGCCGACGGTGACCTTGACGCTGTCAGCCAGGTTGAACCTGGTGCCCAACTGGCCGTGGTACAGCTGCGCGTCGTGCTTGAACTGCACGCCGTCGCCGTCGACGTTGTCCTTGAGGGTGTAGTGACCGGCGCTGCCGAACACTTCGGCGCCGCCCAGGTTGGTCTTGTAGGTGACGGCCACGCCTTCCGGGTTGATGTCGCTGTCCCAGATGATGTCGCCCATGCTCACCCACGGCTGCAGCATCTTGCCGCCGATCAGGTGCAGGTTCGGCACGGCGGTCGGGTGCCAGTCGAGGTAGGCAAGGTCCACCCACAGCGATTTCTTGTCGAAGTAGTTGTCCAGGCTCTGGTTGGTCGAGCGGGCGTCCGAGCTGCTGCCGGTGGCCACGCGAATGCCGGCGTCGACCTGCGGGTTGATCTCGCTGTAGAAACCGACGCGGGCACGCACACGCTCGCGGTCCTGGTTGCCACTGCGGCTGTTGGGGTTGTCGACGTTGACGTCTTCGTAGCGCAGGCGCACGTCACCCTTGATCTGGGTCTTGGCGGCCCATGCCACTTTTTGTTCGAAGGAGCTCAGGCGCTCGGACTGAGCTTTCTGGTCGGCCTTTTCCTTGGTTTCCTTTGCCAGGTCGCCCTGCAGTTCGGTGTACTGCGCCTGGTTGATCGAGCCGTTGGCGCGGAGTATTTCGAGCAGCTTGGCGTCGACAGCAGCACTGGCCGGAGTACTCAGAGCCAGCATCATGCCGGTGAGGCTCACTCCGGTAAGTGTAGAAACAAGACGCATAAGGTTCTCCCTGTTGGAAAAGTGGGGAGGCTCAAGCGCCCGCCCCCGAGTTGGCATGTCTTCGGAAAGGGCCTGACTAGTGTCCTGTCTCGGAAATAAGCTGTTCACTTTTGGCGGCGTCTTGGGCGCCCGGCCGGCGTTGCCACTCCTCGCCATAGCCCTGCTATGACTCGTCGCGGCGCCTTGCCCGAACACCCAAGCCACTCGCCAAAAGAGAACGTATTTCCGAGACAGGACACAGACAGGTTCTGGGGTTCCGGAAAACAGGCGCAAGTATTGCGGGGGGGAATGACAGAATAATGTCTGAATAGTGGCACTGTTGTTAAGTAAACAGGCCGTCATTTGTGTGTCACGGCGGCTTTGGCAATACTGGCGCCCTGTCCATAGCGAGTTGCAACCGTGATCAGCCTTCACAGCCTTGCCCACCTGCGCGACCTGCCGGCGACCACCTGGGACGCGCTGGTGCCCGACGGCCAGCCGTTCCTGCGTCACGCCTTTCTCAGTGCCATGGAAGACAGTGGCAGTGTGGTACCCGACACCGGCTGGGCCGCCGAACACCTGGTGCTGGAGCGCGATGGCGAGGTGCGGGCGCTGCTGCCGGCGTACCGCAAATGGCATTCGTTCGGCGAGTATGTGTTCGACCATGGCTGGGCCGATGCCTGCGAGCGGGCGGGCATCGCCTACTACCCCAAGCTGCTCGGCGCGGTGCCGTTCAGCCCGGTCGCCGGGCCGCGCCTGCTGGCGTCCGACCCTGCTGATGGCCTGCTGCTGTTGCAGGCGATACCCGAGTACCTGGACAAGGGGGGGCTGTCGGGGGCGCACATCAATTTCACCGACAGCGTGCTGGACGCGGCCATTGCCGGCCAGCCGGGCTGGCTGGAGCGCCTGGGCTGCCAGTTCCACTGGCGCAACCGGGATTATCGGGACTTCCAGGATTTTCTCGACACCCTCAGCTCACGCAAGCGCAAGCAGATGCGCAAGGAGCGCGAGCAAGTGGCGGGGCAGGGGATCGACTTCGCCTGGTACCGCGGTGATGAACTGAGTGAGGCGCAGTGGGACTTCGTCTACCGCTGCTATGCCAACACCTACGCTGTGCGACGCCGGGCGCCGTACCTGACCCGCGAATTCTTCAGCCTGGTGGCCGAGCGCATGCCCGAAGCGATTCGCGTGGTGATTGCCCGGCAGCAAGGGCGCGAGGTGGCGATGGCCTTCAGTCTGGTGGGAGGCGACAGCCTGTATGGCCGCTACTGGGGGTGCCTGGACGAATTCGACCGCCTGCATTTCGAGACCTGTTTCTACCAAGGCATGGACTTCGCGATCGGCGAAGGCCTGCAGCGCTTCGATGCCGGTGCCCAGGGCGAGCACAAGCTGATTCGCGGGTTCGAGCCTGTGATCACGCGGTCGTGGCATTACCTGCTGCACCCGGGGTTGCGCCGGGCGGTCGCGGACTTTTTGCGTCAGGAGCGCGAAGGAGTGATGGCCTACGCCGACGAGGCGCGGGGGATGTTGCCGTATCGCCAGGTTTGAAGTGACTGGCCACACGCTATCCCTGTAAGAGCGGCCTTGTGCCGCGAAAGGGCCGCAAAGCGGCCCCGGCGAACTTTGCGTCAACGCTGAAATCCTGGGGCTGCTACGCAGCCCTTTCGCGGCACAAGGCCGCTCCTACAAGGGACCCCTTCAACTCAGTCGACGCCGACAAACCCCCCGGTCTGGTGATGCCATAACCGCGCATACAACCCGCGCTGTGCCAGCAACTCGGCATGGCTGCCGCTTTCGACGATATGCCCCTTGTCCAGCACGATCAGCCGGTCCATGCGGGCGATGGTCGACAGGCGGTGGGCGATGGCGATTACCGTCTTGCCCTGCATCAGCGTCTCCAGGCTTTCCTGGATCGCCGCCTCGACCTCCGAATCCAGTGCCGAGGTCGCCTCGTCCATGATCAGGATCGGCGCGTTCTTCAGCAGTACCCGGGCAATGGCGATGCGCTGGCGCTGGCCGCCGGAGAGCTTGACGCCACGCTCGCCGACATGGGCGTCGAAGCCGGTGCGGCCCTGGGCATCGGACAGCTGCGGGATGAACTCGTCGGCCCGGGCCCGGCGCACCGCCTCCCAGACCTCCTCGTCGCTGGCCTGCGGCCGGCCGTACAGCAGGTTGTCGCGGATCGAGCGGTGCAGCAGCGAGGTGTCCTGGGTGATCATGCCGATCTGCGCACGCAGGCTGGCCTGGTTGACCTCGGCGATGTCCTGGCCGTCGATGAGGATGCGCCCGCTGTCGATGTCGTACAGGCGCAGCAGCAGGTTGACCAGGGTCGACTTGCCGGCGCCGGACGGGCCGATCAGGCCGATCTTCTCGCCAGGGCGGATGTCCAGGTTCAGGGCATCGATCACCTTGCCGCCTTTGCCGTAGTGGAACTCGACATGGTCGAAGCGCACCGCGCCGCGGCTGACCTTGAGCGCCGGGGCATTGGGCCTGTCGCTGACGGTGACCGGCTGGGCGATGGTCTGCAGGCCGTCCTGGACCATGCCGATGTTCTCGAAGATGCCGTTGACCACCCACATGATCCAGCCGGACATGTTGACGATGCGGATCACCAGGCCCGTGGCCAAGGCGATGGCGCCGACGCTGATCAGCGACTGGCTCCACAGCCACAGGGCAAGGCCAGTGGTGCTGACCACCAGCAAGCCATTCAGCGAGGTGATGACCACGTCCATGCTGGTGATCACCCGTGAGGCCAGCTGGGTCTTCTCGGTCTGCTCGCTGATCGCCTCGCGGGCGTACTGCTGCTCGTAGTCGGTGTGGGCAAACAGCTTGAGCGTGGCGATGTTGGTGTAGCCGTCGACGATGCGCCCCATCAGCTTGGAACGGGCGTCGGAAGAAATCACCGAACGCTCCTTCACCCTGGGCACGAAGTAGTACAGCGCACCGATATAGCAGGCGATCCACACCAGCAGCGGCAGCATCAGCCGCCAGTCGGCCTCGGCGAACAGCACCAGCGCACTGATGGCGTAGATCAGCACGTGCCACAGTGCGTCCACCGCCTGCACCGCCGAATCGCGCAGGGAGTTTCCGGTCTGCATGATGCGCTGGGCGATGCGCCCGGCAAAGTCGCTCTGGAAGAAGTTCAGGCTCTGCTTGAGCACGTAGGTGTGGTTCTGCCAGCGGATCAGGCTGGTCATGCCCGGGCTGATGGTCTGGTGCACCAGCAGGTCATGCAGGCCGAAGAACACCGGCCGCAGCACCAGCACCACCACCAGCATCCAGATCAGCTCGCCGCTGTGCTCGCTGAAGAAATTGGCGTTGGGCGTGCCCTGGGCCAGGTCGATGATCCGGCTCAGGTAGCTGAACAGCGCCACTTCGATCAGCGAGGCGATCAGGCCGACGATCAGCAGGGCGAGGAAGCTCGGCCACACCTGGCGCAGGTAGTAGAGATAGAAGGGCCAGACCTTGCCGGGAGGCGCCTCGCTGGGCGCCTCGCGGAAAATGTCGATCAACTGCTCGAAACGACGGTACAGCATGGGTGACGACACTCCTGTTCGACCCGACTCACGTCCCTGTGTGGCGCGGGATCAGTCGATGCGTTTGGCCGACTTGATGTAGACCGGATCCGCCGGTACATCGCGCATGCCTTTCTTGACGGTGGTCGGCGAGTTGACGATCTGGTCGACCACCTCCATGCCCTTGGTGACCTTGCCGAACACCGCGTAGCCACGGTCGCGACCCGGGTTGAGGAAATCGTTGTCGGCGACGTTGATGAAGAACTGGCTGGTGGCCGAGTTCGGGTCGGAGGTACGGGCCATGGACAAGGTGCCGCGGGTGTTCTGCAGGCCGTTGCTCGCTTCGTTGCGGATCGGGTCCTGGGTGCTCTTCTGCACCATCTGGTCGGTGAAGCCGCCGCCCTGGACCATGAAGCCCGGGATCACGCGGTGGAAGATGGTGTTGTTGTAGAAGCCGCTGTCCACGTACTGGAGGAAGTTCTTGGTACTGAGCGGCGCTTTTTCTGCGTTCAGCTCGATCTCGATCTTGCCAAAGCTGGTGACCAGCTCAACGTGCGGGGTCTTGTCGGAGGCCATGACGCTGGTGGCGAAGGCGACCGAGCAGGCGGTGAGCAGAAGTTTTTTCAGCATGGGCTCAAAGATCCTTGAGAGGTGGAAGCGGCTGCGAGGAACTGCAGCACGGTACGGTTGAAGACTTCAGGTTGATCCAGAGGCGTAGCGTGCCGCGAATCGTCGATGACCGCCAGTCTGGCATTGGGCATCAGGGCGACGTAACGCTCCTTCAGTTGTATCGGTGTGTAATCGTGGTCGGCGGCGATCACCAGGGTGGGACAGCGGATCTGGCCGATGCGTTCCTGCACGCCCCAGTCGACGATGGCGTCGAAGCTTTTCAAATAGGCACGTTTGTCGTTGCGCGCCCAGCGCTCGGCCATCTTGCGCCGCAGTTCGGCCTGCTCCGGCTTGGGGAACAGCCGCGCGGCCAGGCCCTTGCCGACGGTCTCGACACTGAGCAGGCGCGCCAGGCCCCAGCGCTTGAGCCACCAGATCCAGTCGCTACGGGTGCGGCGCTTGACCTCGGGGGCGCTGTTGACGATGCACAGGCTGCGCAGCCAGTCGGGGTGGTCGACGGCGAACTGGAAACCGAGCATGCCGCCCATGGACAGGCCGACGAAGTGCACCGGGCCGGTGTCCAGATGGCGCAGCAAGGCCAATAGATCCTCGCTGAAGGTCTTTATCTGGTAGCCCTTGCGTGGCTTGGACGATTGCCCGTGGCCGCGGATGTCCATGAGGATCACCCGGTACTGGCGGCTGAGCTCGGGTACCTGCAGCTCCCAGTCCTGGCTGCTTGAGCCCAGCCCGTGCAGCAGCACCAGGGGCTCGCCCTGGCCGTGTTCCTCGTAATGCAGCAGGCATCCGTCATGTTCGAAACAGGCCATGGGCGCGGTCCTCTCAGGCTTGCGGGGGGGCTGCGAAGGGCACGTCCAGCGGCGCGGTGTCGAAGTTGCGCAGCAGTTCGATGAGGATCTGCGTGGCCGGGCCCAGGGTCTTTTCCTTGCTCGAGTAAAGGTAGAACAGTGGATGGCGGCTGCCACCCTGATCCAGCGGTAGGGGCTTGAGCACGCCTTCGCGCAGCTCGCGCTCGATCATGTGCCGGGGCAGCCAGGCAAAGCCCAGGCCGCTGCCGACAAAGGTCGCCGCAGTGCCCAGGCTGCCGACCGTCCAGCGCTGCTCGGCGCCGAGCCAGCCGACATCGCGCGGCTGGGCCCGGCCGGAGTCGCGGATCACCACCTGCAGCTGGCTTTCCAGGTCCTGGAAGGTGATCTCGCGGCCCATGCGGTGCAGCGCGTGCTCGGGGTGGGCGACGGCGATGAACTCCACCGGGCTCAGCTCGGTGCCCAGGTAGCCGCCGATGTTGAAGCTGCTGATGGCAAGGTCGGCGATGCCTTCGTGCAGCACTTCCTCGACCCCGGACAGCACCTCTTCGCGCAGGCGTACCCGGCAGCCGCGGCTCTGCGGCATGAAGGCGGCCAGGGCGCGCACCAGGCGGGCGCTGGGGTAGGCGGCGTCGACCACCAGGCGCACTTCGGCCTCCCAGCCCTGTTCCATGTGGTGGGCCAGGTCTTCCAGCTGGCTGGCCTGCTTGACCAGTTGCCGCGAACGGCGCAGCAGCACGCTGCCGGCCTCGGTCAGCACCGCCTTGCGTCCATCGATGCGCAGCAATGGCACGCCCAGTTGCTCCTGCATCCGCGCCACGGTGTAGCTCACCGATGACTGCGAACGGTGCAGGGCCTCGGCGGCCTGGGCGAACCCACCGTGGTCGACCACTGCCTGCAGGGTCCGCCACTGATCCAGGGTAACGCGCGGTGCTTTCATCCAGGGCTCCTGTTGTCCTAAGCTGCGCTCTTCCCAAGGAGAGCGCCCGTATGAAGAAATGTTGTGCGGCTTTGCTGTTGTGCCTGCCCCTCGGGGCCATGGCATACCCGATCGATGTGGAAAAGGACCTGACCGGGGTCAAGGTCGACTACACCGCCTACGACACGGCCTACGACATTGGCTCGATCAGCCTCAACAACTATGGGCAGGTACCGGCGGCGTGCAAGGTCACTTTCCGCAACGGCCCCGAGGCGCCACGGGTGCGCCGGGTCAATGTGCCCGCCGGCAGGAGCGTGGATGTCACCGCCAAGTTCAACCGGCAGATCATCAAGCTGCGCATCGTGCTCGACTGCAAAGCGCAATAAAACAGATTAATCGATAGGTTGATCCCACTTTTTACGCTTTTTTATCGATAGGTCAACCACTAATCTCACCTCCATCGAATCGCCACCCTTTACCGCCGATGGAGGCACCCCATGTCCCGCGTACTGATCATCGAAAGCAGCGCCCGCCAGCAGGATTCCGTTTCCCGTCAACTGACCCTGGACTTCATCCAGCAATGGCAAGCGGCGCATCCGGCTGACGAGATCAAGCTGCGCGACCTGGCCGTGAACCCCGTGCCGCACCTGGACGCCAACCTGCTCGGCGGCTGGATGAAGCCCGAGGAGCAGCGTAGCGCCGCCGAGCGTGACGCGCTGGAGCGTTCCAACGCGCTGACCGACGAACTGCTGACTGCCGACGTGCTGGTGATGGCCGCGCCGATGTACAACTTCACCATCCCCAGTACCTTGAAAGCCTGGCTGGACCACGTGCTGCGCGCCGGCATCACCTTCAAGTACACCCCGACCGGGCCGCAGGGCCTGCTCAACGGCAAGCGCGCCATCGTCCTGACCGCCCGCGGCGGCATCCATGCCGGTGCCAGCAGTGACCACCAGGAACCCTACCTGCGCCAGGTGATGGCCTTCATCGGCATCCACGATGTGGACTTCATCCACGCCGAGGGCCTGAACATGAGCGGCGAGTTCCACGAGAAGGGCCTGAACCAGGCCAAGGCCAGGCTGGCTGCGGTGGCCTGAATCGCGAAGAATTCCCAACCCTGACACCTTGTTGCTCCTTTGGGTGTGCCTGCCCGGCCAAGTGATGGCCGGGCTTTTTTTATGCCTGTGAGGACGGCACGCCTCCTGTAGGAGCGGCGTTGTGCCGCGAAAGGGCCGCAAAGCGGCCCCGGCGATTTCTGCTCGATACTGAAATCCTGGGGCCGCTACGCAGCCCTTTCGCGGCACAAGGCCGCTCCTACACGGGGAAGCGCGCGAAGAGAAAGGGGAGACGTCCACGAGCACCCCAAAAATCCCATGGTTGAACTGCCCAGGCCCAACCCGCTAAGGTCCCCGCCTTGATCCACGAGGGCCAACCATGGGCTACCTGATAATCGTCGCGCTGATCCAGGCGTACTCCTTCAACCTGATCGGCGAATACCTGGCCGGCCATGTCGACAGCTACTTCGCCGTACTGGCCCGTGTTGTCCTGGCCGGCCTGGTGTTCCTGCCGCTGACCCGCTGGCGCCAGGTCGAGCCGCGCTTCATGCGCTCGATGCTGCTGATTGGTGCGCTGCAGTACGGCATCACCTATGTCTGCCTGTACCTCAGCTTCCGCGTGCTGACGGTGCCGGAGGTGCTGCTGTTCACCATCCTCACCCCGCTGCATGTCACCTTGATCGAGGATGCCCTGAACCGGCGCTTCAACCCCTGGGCGCTGCTCGCCGCCCTGGTGGCGGTGGCCGGCGCGGCGGTGATCCGCTTCGACACGGTCACCGGCGAGTTCTTCATCGGTTTCCTGTTGCTGCAACTGGCCAACTTCACCTACGCCGCCGGCCAGGTGCTGTACCGCCACCTGGTGGCCCGTCACCCCAGCGACCTGCCGCACTACCGCCGCTTCGGCTATTTCTACCTGGGCGCGTTGCTGGTGGTGTTGCCGGCCTTCCTGCTGTTCGGCAATACCCAGCACCTGCCGAGCACCGACACCCAGTGGCTGGTGCTGCTGTTCCTTGGCCTGTGCCCGACGGCGCTGGGGCTGTACTGGTGGAACAAGGGCGCCTGCCTGGTCTCCGGCGGTACCCTGGCGGTGATGAACAACCTGCATGTGCCGGTGGGCTTGCTGCTCAACCTGCTGATCTGGAATCAGGACGAACCGCTCGGGCGCCTGGCCATTGGCGGTACGGTGATCCTGGCGTCGGTGTGGTTGAGCCGCTTGGGCGGTCCGCGTGCAGGGCTGCCGGGGACTGCCTCGTCGCGCTAGAGGTATCTGCGCAAGACGAAGGCGCCCGCATGGGCGCCTTCGTCATTCACGGGGGCAATACCAAGGCAGGCTTTGCCCGGCCGACGGTGGCAGGCAAGATGGACACAGGCGGCTCAAGATCGCCCGTTCCGACAATGGATTTGCCTGACACTACAAGGAAGAGACCGTGAACCTTGACCTGACCGACCTGAAACTGTTCATCAAGATTGCCGAGTCCCCCAGCCTGACCCAGGGCGCCAAGCGTGCATGCCTCTCGCCTGGAGCCGCCAGCATGCGCATCAAGTCGATGGAAGCCGAGCTTGGCGAGGGGCTTTTTCATCGCCAGCACAAAGGGCTGGTGCTGACCCTGGCAGGTCAGCGGTTGTTGATCCATGCCCGCAAGATCCTGCGCCAGCTCGAAGTGCTCAAGGCCGAATTCGACCACCGTGAAGAGCCTGACGGAGCAAGCATGCGCATGTATGTCGCAGGCTTCAGCGCATTCGAGTCGACCCAGCGCCGGCTGGTGCGCTATCTCGCCGATCACGCCAACGTCGCCATCGACCTGCAGCAACGCACGGCCGGGGATATCGTTCGCGGCATTCGCGAGGGCGCCGTTGACATGGGCGTGGTGCTCGGCAGCGACCCTGTGGAGGGTTGCGCCTCGATCGCCCTGCCGGTGCTCAACTACGTGGCGGTGCTGCCCAGGCATCATGCATTGGCCGCCAGCGCCTCATTGCGCCTGGGCGACGTGCTGCGCCACCCGCAGGTCGGGTTGGCGACCGACAGTGCGCTGTGCCGTCTGATCGAGCAGCAGGCCGATATCGATGGTGTCGCGGCCCAGTTCAGGATCAAGGTGTCCGGCGCCGAGTCGCTATGCCGGATGATTGCCGAAGGCGTCGGTATCGGTATCGCATCGGATGCAGCGGTGCAGCCTTATCTCGATGGCTGTGGCCTGGTGGCCCGACGCCTCGATGAACCCTGGGCGCGCCAGCAGCACATGATGCTGGTCAGGCATTTCGAGCGCATGCCGCGGCATGTCACCGAACTGGTTTCCTACCTGAGCGCCGCCTGAGCAAACCCGGCAAAGGGGCCGCGTTGCGGCCCCGATGTGTCGGTCATCGTGTGCCGGGCACCAGGTTGAGGATTTCATCGATGGGCATGCAGGCCGGCTCGATCTCATAGGCCCGGTCGTGCTCGAGGATGCTGGTGGCGACCTGGCGCATGGCCGAGTAGGCGCCGCGTAGCATGTGGTTGGCGTAGATCACCGCATTGAAACCGGCATCGGCCAGGCACGAGAAGGTCAGTTGCGGGTAGCTGGTCGGCACGCAGACCAGGGGTGTGTGCGGATGGGTCTGCTTGAAGCGGCGGGCGAATTCGAGGATCTCCTCGCCCGTGCTCTTGCGGCTGTGGATCATGATGCCGTCGGCGCCGGCCTCGGTGTAGGCGCGACAGCGTGCGAGGGCGTCATCCAGGCCTTTTTCCAGGATCAGGCTCTCGCAGCGGGCGAAGATCATCATCGAGCCCCCCAGGCGATGTTGGGTGCCGACCCTGATCTTGTCGCAGAAGTGCTCCATGGTTTCCTGCTCCTGGTGCACGCTCAGGCCCAACAGCGAGTTTTTCTTCAGCCCGCATTTGTCCTCGATGACGATCGCCGACACCCCGGCGCGGGCCAGCCACTGCACATGGATGGCGAAATGCTCGATCTTGCCGCCGGTGTCGGCGTCGTAGATCAGCGGCAGGTCACAGACCGCGAGGATTTCGTTCAGTCGTTCCAGGCGGTCGCTGGGCGAGAGGATCTCGATGTCCGGCAGGCAGCGCTGGGTCGAGTCGGTCAGCGAGCTGGACCAGATGGCATCGTAGCCCAGGCTGCTGTCGCCGGCGCCGAGGCGCACGCTCTTGGCCAGCATGGCCGAGATCGGGCTGTGTGCCTCGAGTACCCGCAGGCAGGCTTTTTCACTGAACAACTGGCGCAGGTCGATGCGCGCGTCACGCTTGATCACGTTCATATGCCTTATCCCTGTTGTGAGGTGTTCGTCAGGCGGCGAGCACCGACTCCATCTTGTCCAGGTGCTCGCAGGCTCTTTTCACGTATTCGCAGGACAGCGCCTCGATGCGCGTGTAGTCCAGTGCCTGGCGGGTGGCGCGGCAGTAGAGTTCGAGGGCGCTGGTGGCATGGAAGAAATGCTGCGCCTCGACCGCGCCGCAATGCACGCTGAGGAACGAGGCGATGCGATGCGCCTCGCCCGGGGTCTTGCCTTGCGCCTCCTTGAGCCAGTCCTTCCACAGGGGCGTCATCACGTTGTATTCCCCGGTATTGAACAGCTCGGTCATCGCCATCATCTCGATGGCCTCGACCAGTTGCGGGGCGAGCGGCCGCTTGCTGCCCACCCAGGTGGAGAATTCCTTGGTCACCGGGTTCAGGTAGCGGTCCTGCAGGCGCCAGTCCTCCGAGCCGCAGATGGCGGTGGCCATGCGCGCATACAGCTTGGAGTGGTGCGGGTGGCCGTGCATCTCGCCCAGGCCGATGTCCTCGACGATGATTTCGCCGCAGTGACGGGCGGCGTCCTGCAACAGCAGCCGGGCCTGGGGATCGTCGATGGCCTCGGACTCCTGCAGCAAGCGCACGATGATGCTTGATACCGCATGGGCGGCACCGTCCGGGCTGCGCCAGCCACAGAAGAAGGTGCACAGGCTTTCCCGTGACCAGGGTTTGGCGGTGATGCGCTGGTAGGTATCGAGGTAGTCCTCCAGCAGGTCGGCGTGCACCTCGAAGCCTTTTTTCAGGGCGCTGGCCAGCCGTTTGTCCTGCACATCGGTCAGGGCCTGGTCGACGAATGACAGCATGAAATCCGTTTTCTTCATGTCATGTTCTCGCGGGTTGTGGAAAGTCCGGGGTCAGGCAAGCATTGCAATGAAGTCGGTGAAGCGGCCCAGGCCCTCCTCGAGGTCCTGCGGGCTTACCGAGTAGGACAGCCGCACGGCGCTCGGGTCGCCATTGCTGCAGCCGGGCACCAGGGCGATGCGCGCCTCGGTCAGCAACAGCTCGCAGAGGTGGCTGGCGTCGCGGATCGCCTCGCCCTGGTAGCGTTTGCCGAGCAGGCGGGTGATATCCAGGTAGAGGTAGAACGCGCCCTGTGGTGGCGAAAAGCGGATCGCCTCGAGCTTGCCGAGCAGCGCCGTGGCGATGGCCAGCTGGCGATCGAGCTGGGCATTGACCTGGGCACCGAACCGCCGCGCGCCGTCGCCATCCAGTGCGTTGAGCGCCGCGTACTGCGCCAGGCTGCTGGGATTGGAGGTGGTGTGGGCCTGCAGGTTGTGCATGGCCGCGACCACCGCCTTCGGCGCACAGGCATAGCCCAGGCGCCAGCCGGTGACCGCCTGGCTCTTGGAGAACGAGTCGATGATGATGGTCGAGGCCTTGAGCTCGGGCAGCAGCGCGACCAGGTTGTGATGTTGCTGGCCGTTGCGCAGCAGGCTGCGGTAGCACTCGTCGAAGATCACCCAGAGCTTGTGCTCCAGGGCCAGCTCACCGATGGCGAGCAGTTCCCGTGGGTCATAGACCACCCCGGTGGGGTTATTGGGGGTGTTGATGATGATCGCCTTGCTGCGCGGCGACAGCGCGGCCTTGACCGCCGCGCCGCGCAGGCTGTGGTGGTCGCTCTTGGTGTCGACGAACACCGGACGTGCACCGGCCAGTTCGACCTGGGTGGGGAAGGTTTCCCAGTAGGGCCGCGGGATGATCACTTCATCACCCGGATCGAGCAGCACCATGGCGCTGTTGAACAGGGCTTGCTTGGCACCGCTGGACACCGCGATCTCATCGGCGCCGTAGTCGACGCCCAGGCGCTGGCTGACGCTGCTGGCCAGGGCTTGGCGCAGCCGCGGATTGCCCAGGGGCGGGGTGTAGCGGTTCCACTGTTCGTGGACCGCCGCGATGGCGCCGTGGCGCATGTCCGGAGCGGCGTCGCTGGACAGCTCGCCGGCGGCGAAGTTGATGACCTTGATGCCGGCGTCACGCAGGGCGTTGGCCTTGCTGCGCATGCTCGAGGTGCCGGGCGCGTTGATACGCGCGGATCGTTGCGACAGTCCGTTGCTCATGGTTGACGTCCTTGTTGTTCTTGATCTGGAGCGATGTTGCGGATCAGCGGCGCGGTAGTCCCTTCATGCCGTTGTAGATCACCAGGCACAGCGGCAAGGTCAGCAGCAGCACGCAGGCCAGCACTACCAGGCCTTCGACGACACCGGCCTGGTCGGATATCGCGCCGATCAGCACCGGGGCGAGGGCGCCACCACCCACGGTCCCGGTATAGAACCAGGCGAATACCCGGTCGCGCCGGTCCCGTGGGGCGAAATCCGGAACCAGGCCGCCAAGTACCGACGAGGTGCCGTTCAGCGCCACGCCGATCAGCGGCATCACCAGCATCAGGGCGCCATAGGGCAATACCAATGCCAGCAGGATCAGCAGCGCGGTCAGCACTTCCGTGCAGATCACCGTGCGCACCGGCCCCAGGCGTGCGCCGAGGTAGCCGCAGAACAGCTTGCCGAAGGCGCCGCCGATGAACAGCAGGGCCAGGGCCAGGCCGATGTGCTCGGTGTTGGCGCCCTTGCTCTGCAGCAGGAACGGCAGGAAGGTCAAAAAGCCCATGCGCACGCCGCTGTCGATGCTGCCGGTGGCGATCAGCGCCATCAGGCCGGTTGGCGTGCCGGTCGCGTCGGCGACCTTGGTCTTCTTGCTGGTGGTTTCGTGGGCCTGGTTCTTCGGCATCAGCCACCACAAGGCGAAGGCGGCGGCGATGCCGAGCACGCCAAGCAGGGTGGCGTTGGTCTGCCAGGAGATGTAGACCAGCACCAGCCCGGTTAGACCGGGGATGACCGCCTTGCCGATATCCCCGGCGAAGTTGTACTGGGCCAGCGCCTGCTTGACCCGCCCGCTACCTTCGTAGGCGTCGGATACCAGCGCCGAAGCCAGCGGGTGCTGGGTGCTGGCGCCGAGGCCACCGATCATCAGCGCCAGCAGCAGCAGATTGATATCCGTGGCCTGGGCCGCCAGCAGGTAGGCGAAGCCGGCGAGGGCGGTGCCCCTGACAAGCAGGGTTTCGCGCCCCCATTTGCGTGCGCCGCGGCTGGCCAGCAACTGGAAGCCGGCCATCATCCCGGCGTAGGCGCCGCGCAGCAGGCCGACCTGGGCATAGCTCAGGCCGAAGGCGGCCTGCCAGATAGGCAGCAGCACATAGATAACGTCGGTCAGGCCATCGTGCACGCCATGGGCCAGGCTGCCGGCGGCCAGTGCCTTGCGGCGGTTGGCCGGATCGCTGCGGTCCGGTTCGTCGAGTGGTTTTTCCAGGGAGATGTCCTGACGCATCGCTTGCTCGCAGTCCTTTGGCCGATACCGTGCCGCCTGTCATTGGGGCGACCTGTTCGCTGCAGGTTAGGAGAAGCGGGGAGAGGCGGGTATTCGTATTTCTCGAAGGCTGGCGTTTAATAATTCTGAAATACTTGTAACTAATTGTTTCTTTGTGCTTTGTGAGAACACAAGGCCATTGTGCACAGCTGAAAAAACTTTCCGTTCGTCAGCGATCCGTGGGAGCGGGCTTGCCCCGCGATGGCAGTGCCAGCCTTTTCGCGGGGCAAGCCCGCTCCCACGCATCCCTAAATCAGGCTTCGTCGAATTCCCGCATCGAGGTCACCAAAGGTGGCCTGGCCGCCAGCCCCGCACGCATGTCGTTGCCACTCGGCTGCTGGTACAGGCTCAGCCCGAACTCCGGCAGCACCGCCAGCAGGTAGTCGAAGATATCGCCCTGGATGCGCTCGTACTCGGCCCACACCGTGGTGGTGGTGAAGCAGTAGATCTCCAGCGGCACGCCCTCGGCGGTGGTCTGCATCTGGCGGACCATGCAGGTCATGTTCGGGTGCACGTTGGGGTGGTTCTTCAGGTAGGCCAGGGCGAAGGCGCGGAAGGTGCCGATGTTGGTCAGCTGGCGGCGGTTGGCCGAAAGCTCCGCCACCGGGCCCAGGGCCTCGTTCCAGTGATGCAGTTCCTGGCGCTTCTGCGCCAGGTAGTCGCCCAGCAGGCGTACCTGGCCCAGGCGCTGTTCTTCGTCCGGGCTGAGGAAGCGCACGCCGGCGGCGTCGATGAACAGGCTGCGTTTGATCCGACGCCCGCCGGACTGCTGCATGCCGCGGTAGTTGCGGAATGACTCGCTCATCAGGCGCCAGGTGGGGATCGAGACGATGGTCTTGTCGAAGTTCTGCACCTTGACCGTGTGCAGGGTGATGTCCACCACATCGCCGTCGGCGCCGGCCTGGGGCATCTCGATCCAGTCGCCGACGTGCAGCATGTCGTTGCTGGTCAGCTGCACGCTGGCGACGAACGACAGCAGGGTGTCCTTGTACACCAACAACAGCACCGCCGACATGGCGCCCAGACCCGACAGCAGCAACAGCGGCGAGCGGTCGATAAGGGTGGCGACGATGACGATGGCGGCGAAGATCCACAGCATCATCTTGGCCAGCTGCATGTAGCCCTTGATCGAGCGGGTGCGGGCGTGCTCGCTGCGGGCGTAGATGTCCAGCAGCGCGTCGAGCAGGCAGGACAGGGCGCGGGTCATGAACAGCAGGGTCACCGCCAGGGCGACGTTGCCGAGGAAGTGCTGGGTGGTGGCCGACAGCTCCGGCACCAGCTTCAGGCCGAACTGCACCACCAGCGACGGGGTGGTCTGTGCCAGGCGGTGGAACACCTTGTTGTGGCGCAGGTCGTCCAGCCACCTGAGTGCCTGTTGGCGGCCGAGCAGGCGGGTGGAGTGCAGGATCAGGAAGCGTGCGAGGCGGCCGACCAGCAGCGAGACCACCAGCAGCACGATCAGGCCGAGGGCGGCGTGCAGCAATGGGTGTTGGTCGAGCGTGCCCCAGAGGTCGAGGGCGTCGCGCCAGAAGCGTTGGATGTCCATGGGCGTGGAAGCGGTCTGTGTTGCGGTATGAAGGGGTATTAGAGCGTGGATCGGCGCAAAGTTGCCAAAAGAAATTCGGTTCTGGCCACGGAAAACGTTACCCTATGCAACTGAATTTTTCGCACTTGCCCGAGGTTACCCCCGTGTTTTCCCAATTCGCCCTGCACGAACGCCTGCTCAAAGCCGTGGCCGAGCTGAAATTTGTCGAGCCGACGCCGGTGCAGGCAGCGGCCATTCCCCTGGCCCTGCAAGGGCGTGACCTGCGGGTGACGGCGCAGACCGGCAGCGGCAAGACTGCCGCCTTCGTGCTGCCGCTGCTCAACCGCCTGGTCGACCGCAAAGGTCCAAGCGTGGAGATCCGTGTGCTGATCCTGCTGCCGACCCGCGAGCTGGCCCAGCAGACCCTCAAGCAGGTGCAACTGTTCTCCCAGTTCACCTACATCAAGTCGGGGCTGGTCACCGGCGGTGAAGACTTCAAGGAGCAGGCCGCCATGCTGCGCAAGGTGCCGGACGTGCTGATCGGCACCCCCGGCCGCCTGCTCGAGCAGCTCAATGCCGGCAACCTGGACCTGTCGCACGTGGAAGTGCTGATCCTCGACGAAGCCGACCGCATGCTCGACATGGGCTTTGCCGAAGACATGGAGCGCCTGTGCAAGGAGTGCGAGAACCGCAAGCAGACCCTGCTGTTCTCGGCCACCACGGGCGGTGCGGCCCTGCGCGATATCATCGGTAAAGTGCTCAAGGACCCTGAGCACCTGATGCTCAACAGTGTCTCGCAACTGGCCGAGGGCACCCGTCAGCAGATCATCACCGCCGACCACGACCAGCACAAAGAGCAGATCGTGCAGTGGCTGCTGGCCAACGAGACCTACCAGAAGGCAATCATCTTCACCAACACCCGTGCCCTGGCCGACCGTATCTATGGTCACCTGGTGGCCAAGGAGGTCAAGGCTTTCGTCCTGCACGGCGAGAAGGACCAGAAGGACCGCAAGCTGGCCATCGACCGCTTCAAGGATGGCGGTTCCAAGGTCCTGGTGGCCACCGATGTCGCCGCCCGCGGCCTGGACATCGACGGCCTGGACCTGGTGATCAACTTCGACATGCCACGCAGCGGTGACGAATACGTGCACCGTATCGGTCGCACCGGCCGTGCCGGTGGCGAAGGCCTGGCGATCTCGCTGATCACCCACAACGACTGGAACCTGATGTCGAGCATCGAGCGCTACCTCAAGCAGCAGTTCGAGCGCCGCGTCATCAAGGAGGTCAAGGGCACCTACAGCGGGCCGAAGAAGGTCAAGGCCTCGGGCAAGGCTGCCGGCAGCAAGAAGAAAAAGGGTGAGAAGAAGGCCGGTGCCGACAAGAAGGGCGCGGCCAAGAAAAAGCCTACCGCCAAGCCGAAGGCCAATGCGCCTCTGGCCAGCTCCGACGGCCTGGCACCGCTGAAAAAGCGCAAGCCGGCGGCTGAGTAAGCCCCTCCGGTCATGAGCCCGCCACTGCAACGGTGGCGGGTTGCTTCACCTCTTTCCCCAGGGCGCGTAGCCCGTTTCCCAAACCGTATTCCAGCCCGGGCATTTTGCCGCCCGACCGCCACACTCCTCTGGCATCTGCAGTCAAGGAGGAGTAGTGTATGTACAGCTGTAAATACGATTGTCCCGTGCGATTTGAATGGGACGAGGACAAGAACCTGCTCAACATCCGCAAGCACGGTATCGACTTCAATGACGTGCCCGAGATGTTCCGCCAGCCGATGCTGGCGTTGCGCGATGAGCGATTCGAGTACCCGGAGGCACGCTGGATAGGCATGGGCTGGATCAACGCCTGGGTCAGCGTGGTCGCCTACACCGAACGGCAGGGTGATGTGATCCGCATCATTTCCGCCAGAAGAGCCACACGACGTGAGGTAACGCGCTATGTCGAAACCGTCCAGAAGCTGTGAGCAAGACCAAGCCCCGGTCGATACCTCGGACATCCCCGAACTCGACGATGACTTTTTCCGCCGCGCCGAGCTGCGAGTGCCGGCCAAGCAAACGGTGACCATCCGCCTGGACGCCGACGTGCTGGCCTGGTTCAAGGAACAGGGGGCCGGCTACCAGACCCGCATCAACCAGTTGCTTCGCCAGTACATGCAAGCCCAGCAGCGGCGCTGACACTGGCGCGGTCAGGTTTTCCTTTCCGCTTCTTTAAGCTCCTGGATGCGCTTGTCGATCAACTGGCATTTGTCCGGCAAGTCCTTGCTGGCCGTTCCGAGCTCCATGTGCTGGAGCTCTTCGTTGATCTCCTTGGCCTTGCGCGGGTTCTGTTCGGTCAACTGGCTGACCAGCCCTGCCAGTTCTTCTCTTTTCTGCGTGGCCTCTTCCGGTGTGCAGGCCCAGATGGGCTGTGCACAGAGCAGGGTGGCCGCGCAGATAAGGCATGGCAACGGTTTCATCCCTCGACTCCTTGTTACCAGTGGATTCAGTCCGGTGGAGGCGTCTGGCTGCCTGGAAGTTCAGTCCAGGTGATTGCTGGAAGGGTCCTTTGACGATTTCACGGTTTTTTGACGATATTAATTTGACGCCATGATGATGGCCAAATAATATCCCGCGCTCTTTTCCGTGGTCCAGGGACTGGATGATGTCTATGCGTTTTAACCGGGGGCGAGCTTGCATGCTTGCCGCCTTGCTGGCCTGCACGACCATGGGTACGGCCCGTGCTGCC
>NZ_JAQMYQ010000048.1:0-42864 GCF_028369275.1 Mitsuaria sp. RG | reverse complement strand
TGGCAAGCGCAGGCGCTGGCCGGTAGTGCCGCCAACGGCCGCATAGCGCAGGGGCAGGATGGTGAAGGTGCGCGTGCAATGGACGGCGGGCCCGCTGGCGAAGGGGGCCTCCAGGGCCTCGCAGGCTTGCCGATTGATTTCGAGCAATTTGTTGAAGTCGAACATCCGATGTCCTCAGCGAAGCTGTTCATGCAGGTGTGTTTGTACCGAGCCCGTGGCTGGCTGTTGCAGCCAGCCATGGGCGACGTTACGCAGACCTGAAACACTAGCGAGGAACGGATTGTGGGTGGTCGACAGTGCTTCCCAAATCCGCGTAGGACGTTTCTCTGATTTTCCTTTTCAGCGCTTATTGGCACTATTCAGTTACATCTCACCGGCGAATCCGCGCGGGCAGGCGATCCGCCGCCAAGGTTCAGAGATCCAGCACCAACCGCGCCGAGCGCGCCCGCGAGACGCACAGCATCATGGTCTGCTGCGAGGCTTTCTCCTCGTCGCTCAGGTACTGGTCGAAATGCTCGGCTTCGCCTTCGAGGATCGCCGTCTCGCAGGTGCCGCACACGCCTTCGCGGCACAGGCACTCGACCTTGGCGGCCTTGGATTTCTCGATGGCCTGGAGAATGGTCATGCCTTGCTCGACTTCCAGTTCGGTACCGGAGCGCGCCAGTACCACGGTGAACGCCGAGCCTGCGGTCGGCGCGGCGGCGGCGAACTGTTCCCAATGCACGCGGGACTCGGCGATGCCGGCGGCGGCGGCGCTGGCGATCACCGCGTCGATCAGCGGCTTGGGCCCGCACACATAGAGATGGGCGTCATCGGTGAGCCCCGCGCAGAGCGCGGCGAGGTCGAGCTTGCGCTCCAGGCTGTCGATATAGAAGCGGGTGTTGCCGGCATGCGGGCCTTGCGCCAGGTCGCCCTGGAAGGCGCCGTGCTCGGGGGCGCGGAAGGCGTAGTGCAGCTCATAGGGGGTGCTGCCGCCTTCGAGCTCGTGCAACTGCGCCAGGAACGGGGTGATGCCGATGCCGCCGGCGATCAGCACATGGCGCCCGGCGCTTGGGTCGAGGGCGAACAGGTTGTTGGGGGTGGAAATGGTCAGCTCGCTGCCCACCTCGACCTGCTGGTGCATGAACGCCGAACCGCCCTTGGACTGCTCCTCCAGGCGCACGCCGATCTGGTAGCTGTGCAACTGGCGCGGGTCGCTCATCAGCGAGTAGGCATTGCTGAACTGGCTGCCGCAGGCCGACTGCATCTGCACGATGACATGGCTGCCGCCGCTGAAGGCGGGCAGGGCGGCGCCGTCGGCGCGGGCCAGGGTGAAGCGCTTGATCTGCGGCGTGGCCTGTTCCACGTCGGTCACGCGCACCTTGAACATTTCGTATTGCTTGGCCATGGCGTACCTCGACAACGAAGCCCCGCGCCAGGCCCTGGCGCGGGGCGGGGAGCATGGTCAGTCGTCCAGGTGGGCGACGGCGATCAGGTTGTGGAAGTGGGCGATGCCGTGCTCGCTCACGCCGCTGCGCTGCGAATCGACCATGATCCGGCCCTGGCCGCGGTAGCCGCGGGACTTCAGGCCCTTCTGCACGCTCTCGACCAGGCGCAGGTCCTCGGGACGGAACACCTCGCGGTACCAGTCGATCAGCTTGTGCTGCTCCTCGCTGAGGTCCTTGTTGAGGAAGTAGATGTCGTAGTGCTGCAGGGTGGTTTCGGCATCGACCGGGAACTCGTAGATCACGGTCATGAAGTTGGCCCCTGGCGGTACGTTGAACATGGTGCACGGCCAGGCCCAGAAGCCGGCGAAGGACGGATCCTTGACCGTTTCATCGAACTTGAACGACTGCTCCGACGGCTTGGCCAGGCCGTACTGCAAGGTCCAGTTGCCGTGCAGGCTATGGCTGTACTGGCCGACGTCCACCGAATCGGAGAAGCCGGGGTGGGCCGGGGCGCAGTGGTAGCACTCGAGGTAGTTGTCGACGATCGACTTCCAGTTGGCCGGGGTGTCGCTGACGAAGCGCGCGGCCAGGTGCAGGTCGTCGATCACCGCGCAGGCCTCGCGCATGCGTTTTTGCATGCCGGGCAGCTGGTCTTCGACGGAACCTGCGTCGTTGTCCATGTTGATGAAGATGAAGCCGGCGTACTCTTCGACGCGCAGCTGCACCAGGGTGGAGTTGTCCTTGTCGAAGTTGGCCACGTTCTCGCAGTTGCGCGCGTGGGCCAGCTCGCCGTCGAGCTTGAAGGTCCAGGCGTGGTACGGGCAGGTGATGACGTTCTTGGCCTTGCCGCTGCCTTCGAGCAGCTGGTGGCCGCGGTGCGGGCAGACGTTGTAGAACGCGCGCAGCACGTCGTCGCGGCCACGCACGACGATGATGCTCTCACCGATCACCTGGCGGGTGATGTAGGCGTTTTTTTCGGCGACTTCGCTGCGGTGGCCGACGCAGATCCAGCTGCGGGCGAAGATCGCTTCCTTCTCGTGCTCGAAGACGGCGGCCTGGGTGTAGAACTTTGCCGGGAGGGTGAAGGCCTCTTCGGGGTTGGCGCAGAAGTCGGCGGGCAGGCGTTTGAAATCGTTCATGGCTCTATCTCGGTTCTTATTGGTTAACGCGTATCTGCTGGTTAACAAGTTGGGTAAATTTTTTTGTACTGCTGCGTGACGCTGCTTCCTGTAGGAGCGGCCTTGTGCCGCGAAAGGGCTGCGCAGCAGCCCCTGCAAATCCGAGGTAGACCCCAGATCCTGGGGGCCGCTTCGCGCCCCTTTCGCGGCACAAGGCCGCTCCTACATGGTCAGTGCACCGCCGCTGCGCTGCGCGGCGCCTGCTGCTGCGGCTCTTCGCCGGCCAGGCGGGTGGCCTCTTCCTCGATGCGGTACGCCGGCACCTGGCCGTAGTCGGCCGCCAGCCACTTGAAGAAGCCGTAGATCTTCACCAGCAGGATCACCATGAACGGGATCGCGGTGAGCACCACGGCGGTCTTCATGGTCGACAGCGAGGCCTTGGCGAACAGCATGGCCAGCGGCACCAGGGTCAGTACCACGCACCAGAACAGACGCAGGGTCGGGCTCGGGTCCTCGCCCTCGCGCAGGTTGCGGGTGCTGGTGGCGGCCACGGCGTAGGCGGCGGCGTCCATGTGCGAGGCGCAGAACACCGCCATGATGAACAGGTACGCGGCGAGGAACAGCGTGCCCCATGGCAGGGCCAGCAAGAGATCAGTCACCGCCGCTTCGCCACCGAGGGTGCCGAGCAGCTTGGGCACGTCGATCTGGCCGTTGATGAACTGGTGCATGCTGTAGCTTTCCAGCGCGCCGAAGAAGAACCAGCAACCGAAGCTGCCGCCCAGCAGCAGGGCGAACACCACTTCCTTGATCAGCCGGCCACGCGAGACGCGGGCGACGAACATGGCCACGCCCGGCGCGTAGGACACCCACCATAGCCAGTAGAACACCGTCCAGTTGCGGGTGAAGGCGCCATCGCCGGCCGGGTCGGTGAACAGGCTCATCTGCACGTAATGTTGCAGCATCAGGCCGATGGAATTGGCGGTGTTGTTCAGGGTGAACTGGGTCGGGCCGACCAGCAGGACGATGGCGGCGAACACCAGGGCGCCGATGCAGACCATCTTCGACAGGCGCTGCAGGCCGCCGTCGATGCCGATGTACGAACTCAGCGAGAACAGCAGCGCCACCGCGCCGATCACCAGCAGTTGCACGGTGAAGGTGTTGGGGGTGCCGGCCAGGTCGGCAAGGCCACGGGTCAGGGTCGAGGCGGTGAGCGCCAGCGACACGGTCAGTGCGCCCATCATGGTCAGCAGGAAGATCAGGTCGACGGTGCGCCCGACGGGGCCGGTGGCCTTGAAGCCGGTGACCGCCTCGATGATCGAGGCCAGGTTCAGGCCGCTCTTCTTGCGCACATGGAAGTGATAGGCCATGGCCAGCGAGGCCAGGGCGTAGATCGACCAGGCGCTGATGCCCCAGTGGAAGAACGAGTAGCTGACGCTGTACTCCAGGGCCTTGGCCGACATCGGCGCGATGTTCAGGCCCGGGGTCTGGTAGTAGTAGGCCCACTCCATCACGCCCCAGTACAGGGTCGAGGAACCCATGCCGGCGCAGATGAACATGAACACCCAGGTGGTGGTGGAGTACTCCGGCTTGCCGGCGCCCAGGCGGATGTTGCCGTACTTGCTGAAGGCCAGGTACAGCACGGCCAGGGAACTGCCGAACACCAGGACCTGGACGCTGGTGCCGAAGGTGCGGGTGGCCACCTCGAACAGCTGGTTGGCCAGGCTTTCGGCCTGGGCGGGGAAGGCAGCAAGGCCGATCACGGTGAGCAGCACGGCCAACAGGCTCACGGCGATCAGGAACACGTCGATCTTTTTGTTATTGGGGGACATCAATTGTCTCCTGGAGCATTTTTTTTGTAGTAGGCGTCAGGCGTTGGGGAAGTCCGTATCGAGGCTGGGTTTTCCTTTATGTTAACTGTCAGATAACAAGTATCTTTTGGTTTACAGATTCTGCATTGAATCGAAGTGGGTGGCAATAGGATCGTCGGACAATCCGGATGGTTGGTTTCACCCTTTTCGCGGGTAAACCCGCTCCCACAGGGTTTGCATCCATCCTGTGGGAGCGGGTTTACCCGCGAAGCAAGCGCCGCCGACTCAGGCCCCGAGCAGCTCGGCAATGGCCTTGCCCACGTCCTGGGTCGAGCGGCTGCCACCCATGTCGCGGGTGGTGTCGCCGTTGGCGATCACCGTCTCGATGGCCTTGAGGATGTCGTCGTGGGCCGCCTGGTAGCGAGCGTCGTTATCGGCCTGGCCGAGGAACTCGAGCATCAGCGCGCCGGACCAGATCATCGCGATCGGGTTGGCAATGTTCTGGCCATGGATGTCCGGCGCCGAACCGTGCACCGGCTCGAACAGCGACGGGAACTTGCGCTCGGGGTTGAGGTTGGCCGACGGCGCGATGCCGATGGTGCCGGCGCAGGCCGGGCCGAGGTCCGAGAGGATGTCGCCGAACAGGTTGGAGGCCACCACCACGTCGAAGCGCTCCGGCTGCAGCACGAAACGGGCGCAGAGAATGTCGATGTGCTGCTTGTCCCAACTGATCTCGGGGTAGTGGGCGGCCATGGCGGCGGTGCGCTCGTCCCAGTAGGGCATGCTCACGGCCATGCCGTTGGACTTGGTCGCCGAGGTGACGTGCTTGCGCTCGCGGGTCTGGGCCACGTCGAAGGCGTACTTGAGGATGCGGTCCACGCCACGGCGGGTGAACACCGACTCCTGCAGCACGAACTCGTTGTCGGTGCCTTCGAACATGCGCCCGCCCAGGGACGAATATTCACCTTCGGTGTTCTCGCGGATCACCACGAAGTCGATGTCGCCGGGCTGCTTGTTCGCCAGCGGGCAGGGCACGCCGGGGAACAGGCGCACCGGGCGGATGTTCACGTACTGGTCGAAATCGCGGCGGAATTTCAGCAGCGAACCCCACAGCGAGATATGGTCCGGGACCTTGTCCGGCCAGCCGACGGCGCCGAAGTACAGGGCGTCGAAGCCCTTGAGCTGGTCGAACCAGTCGTCGGGCATCATCTTGCCGTGGGCCAGGTAGTAGTCGCAGCTGGCCCACTCGAAGAACTCGAACTCAAGGTTCAGGCCGTGCTTGCGGGCGGCGGCCTCGACCACGCGCAGGCCCTCGGGGAGGACTTCGTTGCCGATGCCGTCACCGGGGATGGCGGCGATCTTGAAGGTCTTGGTCATGGGGCGCCTCTCGTGTTCAGGGAAGATGCGGCCATGCTATAAGGCTGTGCTTCGGAGATAATCCGGCAATCCATCAATTCTTGGTGCACGAATCGTGAATAATCTGCCGAACCTGGATGACCTCAATATCTTCCTGCAGGTGGCCCGTCGCGCCAGCTTTGCCGCGGTGGCCGACGAGCGCGGCATGTCGGCGGCGTTCGTCAGCAAGCGCATCCGCCTGCTGGAGGACAGCCTCGGCGTGCGCCTGCTGCACCGCACCACCCGGCGGGTGACGGTGAGCGAGGAGGGCGAGCGGGTGTACCAGTGGGCGCAGCAGATCTTCGAGACCCTGCAACGCATGGGCGACGACCTCAACGCCAGCCAGCGCGAGCCGGTCGGGCAATTGCGTATCGCCAGCAGCCTTGGCCTGGGCCGACGCTTCGTGGCGCCGGCGCTGTCGGAACTGGCGGCGCGCTATCCGCGCCTGGACATCCGCCTGGATGTGCACGACCGCCTGGTGGACTTGATCGCCGAAGGCGTCGACCTGGATATCCGCGTGGGTAACGTGATCGCCCCGCACCTGATCGCCAAGCCCCTGGCGCGCAACCGTCGGGTGTTGTGCGCGGCGCCTGCGTACCTGGCCGAGCATGGCACGCCGCGGGTGCTGGCGGACCTGGCCAGCCATGACTGCCTGGTGATCAAGGAGCGTGACCACCCGTTCGGGCTATGGCACCTGGAAGGGCCGCAGGGCGAGGAGAGCGTGCGGGTGACCGGCGGGCTGTCGAGCAACCATGGCGAGGTGGCGCACCAGTGGTGCCTGGACGGGCGTGGCATCCTGCTGCGCTCGTGGTGGGACGTGCACGACAGCATCGCCGAGGGGCGGCTGGTGCAGGTGCTGCCGCACTACCAGCAGGCGGCGGACATCTGGGCGGTGTACACCGCGCCCTTGGCCGGCTCGGCCAAGGTGCGGGTGGCGGTGGAGTTCTTTCGGCAGTATTTTACCGAGCGGTATCGGTTGCCTGATTGAAGGCAGGGAGCCGTGTAGCGACCCCACCGCCTTCAATGACTTGGCGGGTTCGAACTCTGTTTAATTGGGTGGAGAATTGTTGAACCTGAAGCGATGAACATTACCGTTCATGGCACCGCCTGTCTGAGTCCTCTCGATAGTGGCTGGAATACCGTTGGGGGAATCGAAGTCGGCTATCCCGAATTTACCGTATAGCTGACCTTTGAAATTCAATGTCCGGCTACGGTCTTCGTTATAGAACGTCCAATAGCTAGTGGGGGGGCTGCCTGCTGAATGCGAGAAGATTCGCGCTGAACGTGCCTTGCCGCCCGCGTCGTGAGGGCAGCCTACTTCTTCAGTGATCAGGTATTCGGCAAAGGTAGTGCTAAAGCCACACATCGGGCTTTTGAAGTTTTTCTCAGCAAACAGCAGGACAGCATTACCTCCATGCAGGGCATCTACAACGGCGCCATTCAGTGCTCCGCCTTTCTGCTCACGAATGTAGCCTGCGGGTACATCTTTTGAGTCGTCAATATTCTTGACCTCGACATCATCTGCACCGTCGGCGGTTCTCGTGTAGCACACATGACGTTCTCCTGGTCCGTCATAGAGGCAAAGGCGCTGTGCGATGCCGATATTGGTCAGCCAGAAGGACCGCACAGGTTGCTCATTGCACGCGCTGGAAATATTCACTGGTTGCCCGGAACGAATCTGAAGGTAGCATTTCTCTCCCTGGGAGTCCGTTTGTTCATATAACGACAGACTGAGTGCATTGAGCGGGCCGTAGAAACTGCTCACATACTCGGCCCTCTTGTCCTCAATGAACTGCGCCATGTCATGCAGCGCGTCACCCATGGGCTTGCCCTGATATTCCACCCTGGGGTTGGAGAAGTTGGGCAGGGCGCCGTGGGCGGTGACCATCTGGGTATGGAACTCGGGGGCGGTCTCGCGTTTGTAGCCATGGTTGAGTGGATTGGTAGGCGCGGGGTCCCAGCCAACGGTGCCACCATAGTTCTGGCCAAGTACATGGGCCAGTGACGAAGGGCAACTGATGGCGCTGTACGCGGTCTCCTTGGTCGACCAGCTGTATGCGACCCCACAGGACTCGGTGAAGGTGCCATACAGCGAGACCAGGTGTGCGCCCAGCGCGCTGCGGTATTTCCAGACCATCTTGCCCAGCTCGGTGTCCTTGCTTTTCAGCTCGTTCAGGTCACTACCGTCGCCTTCGTAGTTGGAGTCGTAGATAGCGGCAAGGTAATAGATGACTTTGATCTTGCTATTGACGAAGTACTGGTTGGCATCCTGCAAGGCACCAATCAATTCTTCCTTATAGTTTGGCTTACTCTCGCGAACGGGCTTGGTTGATACCAGCAGCACATTTATCTCGTAGAAGTCAGGCCGTTTGGCGTTGTCGGACGGGGTGATCTTGTCAGTGGCGTCTGTGTCCCGTAACGGCCTGGCTTCCGCAGGCAGTTTCGACTCATCCACCTTGATCAGTGCGTGCTGGCCAGGGCCTATGTAGTCAAGACGATAGAGCTGCCCATCGACGATCAGCCTACCGACGACCTTGTCCTGCTGGCGTACAAGGGAAAGATAGTATCGCGGATCGTAATCGATTTCGTTCTTCGCTTGGCTGGCGTGTTTTTTCTTCCACTCGGAGGCCTTGTAACCTACCCAACTGTCAAATCCGCTGGCCAGGGGCTTGGAGGGGCGCAAGTGGAACTCTACGGTTTTGCCATCAGGTGTCGAGACGGCGATAGCCTGAGTCTGTGGATTGACCAACTTCGCATCCACCTTGACCAGCTTGATCTCGACGTTGGCAGGTTCAGCTAACAACCTGGCCAGGTAACCTGTCGCGGTCTTCTTCAACTGGGCGGTATCCTGCCCGGTTTCTACAGTAAACAGTGGCGTGGCCGCTTGCGCGGAAATTACCGTGACCATCGCCAGTAATACCCCCGCCCACGCTGTTTTCCAATTGCGCACTTTCATCGGATTGCTCCTGTGGTTTAACCCTCGTCCACAGCAGAGCAGTTTGTGAAATACCAGTCACCTGGCAATAATGTCAGGTGACTGGCCGGGCCCTCAGTGGCTCATCACTTTCGCGGTGGCCTTGCGGCCGGATTCATAGACCTCGCGATCCATCGGCCGCGCCTGTGGGTTGCCCAGGTCTTCCATGGCCAGTCGATGGGTCTCCGGCGCCAGGTACGCGGCGAACGCGCACACGCAGGTGACCAGGAACGCCAGCCCGCCGACCACCAGCCAGATATGCTCCGAACCTGGTGGCGCCACAGCGGCGAACAGCGCCGGCAGCATGGCGGTGATCATGGTGCCGATGTTCTGCGCGATGGCCATGGCAGAGACGCGGTAGCGGGTGTGGAACAGCTCCGGGTAGAAGCTTGGGAACACCGCGTTGTAACCCTGGTAGACCATGCCCCACATGAGAATCGAAGCGGCGAAGGCCAGCGGCACGTTCTGGATGCTGATCGCATACAGGTAGGCGAAGGCCAGCAGGCCCGAGCCCAGGCAGCCGGCGATCATGGTCGGGCGACGGCCGATCCGGTCGGACAGGTTGCCGACGAAGGGGATCACCAGCACCGCGACGATGTTGCCCACCACCGGGATCCACAGGTACACGCTCTTGTCGAAGCCGATGCCGTAGGCCGGCTGCACCGCGTAGGCCGCGCCGAAGATGGTGGCGACCACCGGAATCACGTTCATCAGCGCCATGAACATCACCAGCACCATGTGCTTCCAGCTGTGGCGGAAGGCTTCGCCGATCGGCGACTTGGCGACCTTGTCCTGTTTCTCCTCCTGGACGAAAGCCGGGGTCTCGTGCACTTCCTTGCGGATGATGAAACCGGCGATCAGCACTACCGCGCTCATCAGGAACGGGATGCGCCAGCCCCACTCGTTGAAGGCCTCGCTGGGCATGAAGTAGGCCAGCGGCAGGAACACCGCCGCCGCCATCACCTGGCCGGCCTGCACGCCTTGCAGGGTGTAGCTGGCGTAGTAGCCGCGGCGGCCGAACGGCGCGTGCTCCATGATCATCGAGCTGGCTCCGGAGATTTCGCCGGCCACGGCGAAGCCCTGGACCAGGCGCAGCACCACCAGCAGCGCCGGGGCCAGCAGGCCGATGTCGTGGTAGGTGGGCAGCAGGCCCACGGCCATGGTCGACAGGCCCATCAGGAACATGCACAGCAGCAGCACGTTCTTGCGCCCGCGAGTGTCGCCCCAGTGGCCGAGCACGCAGGCGCCGATCGGGCGCGCCAGGTAACCCACGCCGTAGGTGGCCAGCGAGGCGATGATGGCCATCTTCGGGTCGGTGGAGGGGAAGAAGATCTGCGGGAAGATCAGCGCTGCGGCCTGGGCATAGATGAAGAAGTCGTAGTACTCGAGGGCAGAGCCGATCCATCCGCTGGCGGTGGCTTTCTTGGCTTGGGAGCTTGAGCGGGCCATGTTGTCTCCGTTGTTCTTGTCAGGGGCCGGATGGTCAGCGCGCGCGGGGCACGGCAACGGGGCTGTAGGGAGAAGACGAACGCGGCGGCGCGGATCGCAGGGCGAGCAAGGTATGCATAGGTCGGTACCCGTTTTCTTGAACTTATTATGTGGTGACGTTGGGCGTTGCAGCGCGGGGCCCGCCGAACGACCGGCGTGGCAGCGAGAAGGGCCGGCGGGGCCTGCGACTGGTGTTCATGGTTGTTCACGGGGGTGGGTGAATCAATTCGCTGGAACGGGTTTTGTTCGGTAATCGAACGAAAACTAACTGTTTCGTACAAAGTGCGTTGCCGGGGCGACTTTACCTGCGAATAATCGATCGTGCCAGACAGATGCTGTCGGGACTGGCCCTTTCGCGGGGCAAGCCCGCTCCTACAGGGAACAACGCAACACCTGTGGGAGCGGGCTTGCCCCGCGATAGGGCCGGACCTGCCCAGGCCTCCCTCAATAACAAGGAACACCCGCCATGCACCGTTCGATCGCCACCGTTTCCTTGAGCGGCACCCTGCCGGAAAAACTCGAAGCCATCGCCGCCGCGGGGTTCGACGGCGTCGAGATCTTCGAGAACGACCTGCTGTACTACGCCGGCAGCCCCCGCGAGATCCGCCAGCTGTGCGCGGACCTGGGGTTGGCGATCACCCTGTTCCAGCCGTTTCGCGACTTTGAAGGCTGCCGCCGCGACCGCCTGCACAAGAACCTCGACCGCGCCGAGCGCAAGTTCGACCTGATGCAGGAGCTGGGCACCGACCTGGTGCTGGTGTGCAGCAACGTCCAGCCCGACGCCCTGGGTGATGAGCAACTGCTGGTGGACGACCTGCGCCTGCTTGCCGAACATGCCGGTGACCGCGGCCTGCGCATCGGCTACGAGGCCTTGGCCTGGGGCCGCCACGTCAACACCTGGCAGCAGGTGTGGAACCTGGTGCGCCAGGCCGATCATCCGGCGCTGGGGGTGATCCTCGACAGCTTCCACACCTTGTCGATCAAGGGCGACCCCAGCGGTATGCGCGATATTCCCGGCGAGAAGATCTTCTTCGTGCAGATGGCCGACGCACCGATCCTGGCCATGGATGTACTGGAGTGGAGTCGACATTTCCGCTGCTTCCCGGGGCAGGGCGAGATGGACCTGGCGGGTTTCCTCGCGCCGATTCTGGCCACCGGCTATCGCGGTCCGCTGTCGCTGGAGATCTTCAACGACGGTTTCCGTGCGGCACCGCCCCGGCAGAATGCCGCCGACGGATTGCGTTCGCTGCTGTATCTGGAGGAGAAGACTCGCCTTCAGCTGGAACGTGAGGCGCGGGCTGCCGAGCCTGGCGTGCTGTTCGCGCCGCCGCCCGCGAGCCGCTACGACGGTGTGGAGTTCCTTGAATTCGCCGTCGACGAGGCGGTAGGCGCGCGCCTGGGTGTGTGGCTCAAGCGCCTGGGCTTCGCCGAGGTCGGCGAACACCGCAGCAAGGCGGTGCGCCTGCTGCGCCAGGGCGATATCAATATCGTGCTCAACGCCGAGCCTTACTCGTTCGCCCACAACTTCTTCGAGGCCCATGGCCCGTCGTTGTGTGCCACGGCCCTGCGGGTGAACGACGGCCAGGCCGCGCTGCGGCGCGCCACCGCCTACCGTGGCCAGCCGTTCCGTGGCCTGGTCGGCCCCAATGAGCGCGAGATCCCGGCGGTGCGCGCCCCCGACGGCAGTCTGTTGTACCTGGTAGAGCCGGACAGCGATGGCCCGACCCTCTACGACACCGACTTCCACCTGGACCGGAACGCCCGGGCCAGCGGCGGGCTCAAGCGCATCGACCACATGGCCCTGGCGCTGCCGGCCGAGGCGCTGGACAGCTGGGTGCTGTTCTACAAGAGCCTGTTCGATTTCACCGCCGACGACGAGGTGGTGCTGCCCGACCCCTATGGCCTGGTCAAGAGCCGTGCCCTGCGCAGTCAGTGCGGCAGCCTGCGCCTGCCGTTGAACATCTCGGAGAACCGCAACACCGCCATCGCCCATGCCCTGGACAGTTATCGCGGCTCGGGCGTGCACCATGTCGCCTTCGACTGCGACGATATCTTCCGCGAGGTGGCCCGGGCCAAGGAGGCCGGCGTGCCGTTGCTGGAGATCCCGCTGAACTACTACGACGACCTGGCGGCGCGCTTCGACTTCGATGACGAGTTCCTCAGCGAGCTGGCGTACTACAACGTGCTGTACGACCGCGATGCCCAGGGCGGCGAGCTGTTCCATGTGTACACCGAACCGTTCGAGGGGCGCTTCTTCTTCGAGATCCTGCAGCGCAAGGGCGGTTACGCCGGGTATGGCGCGGCCAATGTGGCGGTGCGCCTGGCGGCGATGGCCAAGGCGCGCAAGTCGGTGCTGTAGCTGTAGGAGCGGCCTTGTGCCGCGAATGGGCTGCGTAGCAGCCCCAGGATTTCAGCGTTCAAGCACGGATCGCCGGGGCCGCTTTGCGGCCCTTTCGCGGCACAAGGCCGCTCCTACAGGGACCGCGCACTCTCGACCAACACCACGCTTCCCTGCACCGCCCGGCTCACGGATAATCGCCCGGATTCCTATAACGAGCCTGTGAGTCGGTATGAGTGATTCGGTAGCCAAGCCTGAAGTCGAAGGGCTGCGCAGATCGCGCAAGAACAACCCGGAAAAGACCCGCGAGAACATTCTCCAGGCCGCCATCACCGAGTTTGTCCAGCAGGGCCTGGCCGGCGCCCGGGTCGACGCCATCGCCGAGCGCACCGCCACCTCCAAGCGCATGATCTACTACTACTTCGGCAGCAAGGAGCAGCTCTACGTCGAATGCCTGGTCAAGCTCTACGGCGACATCCGCAAGACCGAGCACAGCCTGGACCTCGACTCGCTTGCGCCCGAGCAGGCGATCCAGCGCCTGGTGGAGTTCACCTTCGACCACCACGCCAACAACGTCGACTTCGTGCGCATCGTCTGCACCGAGAACATCCATTACGGCGAGTACGTCAAGCAGTCGCCGGTGATCCGCGAAATGAGCAGCATGGTGCTCGATGCGCTGGGCAAGATCCTCGCCCGTGGCGTGGAGCAGGGCGTGTTCCGCCCGGGGATCGAGGTGATCGACCTGCACATGCTGATGAGCTCGTTCTGCTTCTATCGGGTATCGAATCGCCATACCTTCGGCGATATCTTCCAGATCGACCTGGCCGACGAACAGGTCAAGCAGCGTCACAAGCAGGTGATCTGCGAAGCGGTGATGCGCTACATCAAGGCCTGACGGGCGATCGCGGGCAAGTCGACAGGCCCGCGATGGACCTCCTGGTGGTCAGAAGCTGGCGAAGTGCGCCTGCATGCGCTCGGCATCGGCCGGGCGTCCGCTGAACAGCTCGAACGCCTTGACCGCCTGGAACACCGCCATGGTGCCGCCATCCAGGGTGCGGCAGCCCAAGGCGCGGGCATGGCGCAACAGCTCGGTCTGCAGGGGGAAGTAGATGATTTCCGCCACCCATAGTCGAGGGTGCAGCAGTGCGGGCGGCAACGGGGTGCCGGGTAGCTTGGCCATGCCCACGGGCGTGGTGTTGACCAGGCCATCGGCGTCGGCCACCGCGCCAGACAGGTCTTCGCCGAGCACGGCACGACCGGCGCCGAAACGCTCAGTGAGATTGTCCACCAGTGCCTGGGCACGGGCCCGGTCCACCTCGAACAGCTGCAAGCGCTCGACGCCTTCGGCCAGCAGCGCATGGGCCACTGCCGCGCCGGCGCCGCCAGCACCCATCTGTACGACGCGTTGCCGCGCGACCCCAGGCAGGCCGCGTCGCAAGCCCTCGGCGAAACCCAGGCAGTCGGTGTTGTGGCCCACCCGCCGGCCATCGCGCAGTACCACGGTGTTCACCGCGCCAATGCCACGGGCTTCGTCCGACAGCTCGTCGAGCAACGGCAGGATCGCCTGCTTGAACGGGAAGGTGATGTTGAGCCCGGTGAAGCCGGTGCGTTCGGCGGCATCGAGCAGCGCGGGCAGGGCGCTGTCGTCCAGGCCCAGCTGGTCGGCGTCGATCAGCCGGTACAGGTAGCGCAGCGCCTGGGCGTCGCCTTCATGCTCGTGCAGCGCCGGGGTGCGCGAGGCCTGGATGCCACGGCCGATGAGGCCGGCGAGGATACCCGCGCCGTTCATGCCGCGTGCTCGCGCAGGTATTTGCTGAAGTAGCCCAGGGCCATGCAATAGCCCTGGCTGCCGAGGCCGCAGATCACCCCCACGGCGATGCTGGAGACGAACGACAGATGGCGGAACGGCTCGCGCTTGTGCACGTTGGACAGGTGCACCTCGATCACCGGCAGTTCGCTGGCCACCAGGGCGTCGCGGATGGCCACCGAGGTGTGGGTCCAGGCGGCGGGGTTGATCAGGATGCCGTGGCAGCGGCCACGGGCGGCATGGATCCAGTCGAGCAGCTCGCCTTCGTGGTTGGTCTGGCGAAACTCCAGTTCCAGGCCCAGCTCGGCGGCGCTGGCGGCGCACAGACGGGCCAGGTCGGCAAGGGTTTCGTGGCCGTACTGGGCGGGTTCGCGGGTGCCCAGCAGGTTGAGGTTGGGGCCGTTGAGCACGAGGATTCGAGGTGTCATGACGGGGCATCGCTTTGTTGTTTTTGGATGTTTCGATAATTGTACTATCTGGTTAGTTTGGTCAAATGATTGGCTGTATAAAGCGGGCGATTATCGGCTGCCTGTACCGGCCCTATCGCGGCACAAGGCCGCTCCTACAGGCGACCGCGCCCCCCCTGTAGGAGCGGCCTTGTGCCGCGAAAGGGCTGCAAAGCAGCCCCGGCAAGTCCAAGCCGGACGTCAATACCTTAAAAGTGCTGGGTTTAAAGGCGACAACAAGCATCCTGACCATGCCCGAGCAAATCAGTCGGCTAAGCTTGATTCCGCAGACGCACGGAACGACCAACACGGGAGAGCACATGAACATCAGCAAAACGCCCAGGTGGGCAGTCGCGGCACTGGTCCTGGCCCTGGGCCTTCACGCCCACGCCGCCGAAGGCAAGCGGGTCGATGTGCTGCTGGTGGGCGGCGGCATCATGAGTTCCACGCTGGCGGTCTGGCTCAACGAGCTGGAGCCGGGCTGGTCGATGGAGATGGTCGAGCGCCTGGACAAGGTCGCCGAGGAAAGCTCCAACGGCTGGAACAACGCCGGTACCGGCCACTCGGCGCTGGCCGAACTCAACTACACCCCGGAGAAGGACGGCAAGATCGACATCAGCAAGGCGGTGGAGATCAACGAGTCGTTTCAGGTCACCCGCCAGTTCCTCGCCTGGCAAGTGAAGCAGGGGGTGCTGAAGAATCCGCGCTCGTTCATCAACACCACACCGCACATGAGCTTCGTCTGGGGCGACGACAACATCCGCTTCCTCAAGAAGCGCTACGAGGCGCTGCAGGCCAGCCCATTGTTCAAACCCATGCAGTATTCCGAGGACCATGCGCAGATCGCCAAGTGGGTGCCGCTGATGATGGAGGGGCGCGACCCGAACCAGAAGCTCGCCGTCACCTGGACGCCCATCGGCACCGACGTCAACTTCGGCGAGATCACCCGCCAGTACGTCGGCTACCTGCAGACCCGGCCCAACTTCGACCTCAAGCTGTCCAGCGAGGTGCAGGACATCACCCGCAACGACGACGGCAGTTGGCACGTCGAGTACAAGAACCTCAAGGACGGCAGCACCTCGACCACCGACGCCAAATTCCTGTTCATCGGCGCCGGCGGCGCGGCACTGCCGTTGCTGCAGAAGTCCGGCATCGACGAGGCCAAGGACTATGCCGGCTTCCCGGTGGGCGGCTCGTTCCTGGTCACCGACAACCCGGCCATCGCCCAGCGCCACATGGCCAAGGCCTACGGCATCGCCGCGACCGGCGCACCGCCGATGTCGGTGCCGCACCTGGACACCCGGGTGCTCGACGGCAAGCGTATGATCCTGTTCGGGCCGTTCGCCACCTTCTCCACCAAGTTCCTCAAGGAAGGTTCGCTGCTCGACCTGTTCGCCAGCATGTCGTTGCACAACACCTGGCCGATGGTGCGGGTCGGGGTGCGCGAGTTCGACCTGGTGCAGTACCTGATCGGCCAGCTGATGCAGTCCGACGATGACCGCTTCGCCGCGCTGCAGACCTACTTCCCCGAGGCGAAGAAGGCCGACTGGCGCCTGTGGCAGGCCGGCCAGCGGGTGCAGATCATCAAGAAGGACGAGAACCAGGGCGGGGTGCTGAAGCTGGGCACCGAAGTGGTGACATCCAAGGATGGCAGCATCGCCGGGCTGCTCGGTGCCTCGCCGGGCGCCTCGACCGCGCCGCCGATCATGCTCGACCTGCTGAACAAGGTGTTCAAGGACAAGGTGGCCACGCCCGAGTGGCAGGCGAAGATCAAGCAGATCATTCCGTCCTACGGCATCCGCCTGAACGAGCACCCGGACAAGGTCCAGCAAGAGTGGGCCTACACCAGCGAGATCCTGCAACTGGCGACGCCCAGTGAGGTTGCCGCGCCCTAAGTGATCGCTCCCGCAGCCGGGCGCTGCGGGAGCGGGTTCCCCCCAACATGAGCCACCGGCCACTGTGAAGTGGTCGCACTGGCAAAATCTTTTTTCTCACCTGCTACAAACTCCCGAGTGCCTGATCCGCCATCCTCCTGATCGATCCCTCCGGTACCGTTTGCCCTGTTCACTGTCTGCCCAGCCGCGAGCGCAAAAAACGCCCCCCGACACCCGAGCTTTTCCCCGCCGAACTCCCGATGTTTTTTCCTCTGCCTGTCACCACAAGCTGCGAATGTTGCCTCCGTGGACAGGCCGCCAGCCCCTCTGGATCAGGGTATGCAGCCTGTGGCCACAGCAATGCGCGACCCACTCAACGTACGAACACGACGATAGGAGATTGCTTCATGTTTAAGCGTACTGTGATCGCCGCCTCCCTGGTGGCTGCTACCCTGGCTTCGGCCCAATCCATGGCTGCTGTTGTCGGTGGCGGCGCCACCCTGCCTGAGCCGCTGTACAACGGCAACGCCACCTGGGAAGGCATCCTGCCAAGCGGCTTCAGCTACACCGGCGTGGGCAGCGGCGGTGGCAAGACCGCTTTCCTGACCAACGCCCCTGCGTCGATCAACCAGCCGGCCGGCACCAACGTCGACTTCGCCGGTTCCGACTCGGTGCTCAGCGCCAGCGAACTGTCGACCTACGACACCAACCGCGCCGCGACTTGGGGCAAACTGATCCAGATCCCGGCCGTCGGCACCACCGTCACCATCCCTTACCACCGCAATGGTGTCAGCGATCTGCAGGTCAACGCTTCGCAGCTGTGCGGCGTGTTCTCCGGCAGCATCTCCACCTGGGGCCAACTGCTCGGCACCGCCGACACCACCCCGATCAAGGTGATCTACCGCAACGGCAGCAGCGGCACCACCGAGCTGCTGGCGCGCTTCCTCAACGACAGCTGCCCGACCGCCTTCTCGGTCAGCAGCACGTTCACCAGCGCCAACGTCGGCACCGAGCCGAGCACCTGGCAGGGCGTGGCCGGCAGCGCTGACGTGATCAATGCGGTCAATGCCACCGACGGCGCCATCGGCTACGTCAGCCCTGACTTCGTCGATACCGCCAACAACGCCCAGGTGGCCCGTGTCAGCAAGCTGGCCAGCGGCACCGCCGTACTGCCGACCGTCGACAACGCCCAGGCCGCCCTGGCCAGCGCCACCGCCCCGACCGCCAACCGCGCCAACCCGGCCAGCTGGGCTGTCACCTTCGGCCGTGGCGCCAGCGACAAGCCGGTCCCAACCACTGGCTACCCGATCGTCGGCTACACCAACCTGCTGGTTGGCCAGTGCTACAAGGACGCCGCCGACGCCACCGCTGTTCGTGGCTTCCTCAACGACCTGTACAGCGGCAACCACGACCTGGCCATCGGTATCCACTCCTTCGTGCCGGTTCCGGTCGCCTTCGCCGATGAAATCAAGAAGGCCTTCCTGACCAACGCAGGCAACGAAGGCCTGGATATCGCCAACACCAACGTGTGCAACGGTATCGGTCGCTCGTAACAGGCAAAACCCCGGTGGCCCGCGTCCTCGGACGTGGGCATGGGCCCTGGCGGCACCCGTGGGTGACGCCGGGGCTTTTTTCATTTTGCGTCGACCTGGCAGCACGAGCACCGGCATTGCGCCGGGTGCAGGCGTTCGCCATACCCCAGCCCCATGAACTTTGCATGACAAAGCTTCGGTCCCCCGGTCGCCGGAGCGCCTTATGGCAAAGCGGCATCACGACCGCCATTCCCTGATCTCGAGAACCAGCACAAGGAACCCTGCGATGTCGCGCGGCATGCCCAAGCCAGCCCTTTCAGCCTCCGCCATCCAGCGTCGCGGCGAGCCGCCGCGGCTCAAGCCACTGGCCCAGGCCATCGCCTTGCTGATGCTGGCGGGCAGCGCCCACGCGGCGCAGCCGTTCAGCTCGGGCTGGTTCGCCGCCAAGGGCGCCTCCAATGCTCCGAGCGGCGCCGCTGGCGCCGGCGGGGCAGGGCAGGTGCTGCCGGGATCGCCACCACCGCTGGCCCAGCAGCAGCGCCTGAACCAGCAGTTCCAGCGTTCGGTGAACAACCTCAACAACACGGTGGCGGCCATCGCCGCCCAGCAGGCGGCCCAGGCCAATGGCCGGACCCTGGCCCAGGTGCAGCCGCAGGTTGTGCCCAACGGCCTGGGCGAGGGTGGCCTGAAGGTCGACGAGAACCCGCTGACCCAGGGCTGGCTCAATGCCAAGGCACCGCAGCAGAGCCAGGCCGATGGCAAGACCCAGGTGCGCATCGAACAGACCGCCGACAAGGCCATCCTCAACTGGGAGACCTTCAACGTCGGGCGCGACACCACCGTGCGTTTCGAGCAGCAGGCGGACTGGGCCGTGCTCAACCGGGTCAACGACCCCGCCGCCCGTCCGAGCCAGATCCATGGTCAGATCGAGGCGCCCGGCACGGTGATGCTGATCAACCGCAACGGTGTGGTGTTCAACGGCACCAGCCAGGTCAACGTGCGCAACCTGGTGGCCGCCGCCGCCCAGGTCAGTGACGAGCAGTTCACCCAGCGCGGGCTCTACGTCGACAGCAGCGCCAGCCAGGCCACCTTCACCAATGCCGCCGGCAAGGTGCTGGTCGAGCGCGGCGCGCAGATTCGTACCCAGGCGCCGAGCAGCTCCACCAGCGGTGGCGGCTACGTGCTGTTGCTGGGCAGCGAGGTGGGCAACGACGGCCAGATCATCGCCGGCAAGGGCCAGGCGACCCTGGCGGCGGCGGACGATTTCTATATCCGTCGCGGCCAGGGCACCGAGGCCAACCGTTACTCGACCACCCGTGGCAACGAAGTGGCGGGTAGCCTGAAGCCCGGCAGCAGTGCCGGCACGGTGAGCAACAGCGGGCTGATCCAGGCCAGTGGCGGCGATGTCACCCTGACCGGTCACCAGGTGCGCCAGCAGGGTGTGGTCCTGGCCAGCACCTCGGTGGATCGGCGCGGCAGCATCCACCTGCTCAACGCCGCCAGCGATGCCACCGGCAGCGTCAGCTTCGAGCGCGGCAGCGTTACCGCCGTGCTGCTCGACGACAGCGCGGCGCTCGACAGCCAGCGCGAAGCCTCGAGGGCGGTGGTCAACGGCAGCAACGGCAACCTGGCCACGGGGCGCTTCGACAACCTCAGCACGGTCATCGACCGCCCCGAGCAGTCGCGGGTGGAAGTGGTCAGCGGCGGTACCGTGCACTTCCAGGACGGTTCGCTGACCCTGGCCACCGGTGGCCAGGTGGCGGTCAGCGCCGGCCGGCGCAGCCTGGTCGACGATGGCGCGCGCCTCGATGTGGCCGGCGCCCTCGGGGTCAAGGTGGCGATGGAAAGCAATGTCATCAAGATCAATGTCCAGGGCAACGAGCAGCGCGATGCCGCCGGCAACCGCGACAAGGGCGGGCTGATCAACAGCGATGTGTGGGTCGACGTGCGTGAGCTGGTGCACGTCGCGGCCGGTGTCAATGGCCATGCCGGCGACCGCTGGTACACCGCGGGTGGCCTGCTGGAGGTGGGCGGCTACCTGGGCACGCGCAGCCACGGCGTGGGTGAATGGATGGCCCAGGGCGGCACCGTGACCTTCACCGGCCAGGACCTGGTCACCCGCGCCGGCGCCGAGATCAACCTGTCCGGCGGTACCCTGGCGGTGCAGGACGGCTATGTGCGTCAGAGCTGGCTGCGTGGCGAGGACGGGCGCCTGTACGAGCTGTCGCGGGCGCCGGGCGACCTGCTCTACAGCGGCCTGTACCAGGGCTTCGAGGACCATTCGGCGCGCTGGGCCCAGACCCGTGTGTTCTACAACCCGCTGATCGCGCCGCAACAGCGCTTCGAACAGGGCTACACCGTCGGGCGCGACGCCGGCAGCCTTGTGGTGGCCACCCAGGGCGCATTGCTCGACGGCCGGCTGGTCGGCGAGACCTGGCAGGACGAGCGCCAGGTGCGGGCGCCGGTGGCCGGGCTGGATGGTTACAAGCAGGTCCACAGTGCTCGCGCCCGAGGCGCCCAGCTGGTCATCGGCCAGCAGCTGCCGGGCTACCTCACCGCCAGCAAGGACCTGGCCTTCAGCCTGACCCCGGTGCTGCGCCAGGTGACGTTGGCTGGCGGCAACCGTGGCGCCAGTGCCGATGTGCAGTTGCAGGCGCCGTTGGACGAGCAGCGGCGCGGGCGACTGGTACTGGACAGCGAATTGCTCAACGGTTTCGCGCTGGGCGGCCTGAGCATTGCCGCCAGCGAGTCGGTGCAGGTCGACCAGGCGCTGCACCTGGCCGACGGCGGGCAACTGACCCTGTACGCGCCGCAGGTGCGGGTCGCGGCCGACCTTACCGCCAAGGGCGGGCAGATGATGTTGGGCGATGTGCTGCGCCAGCGTGACGGCGCCGATCTGCGCGATATCGCCCTGGCCACGCCGGCCGGATTGCGTGCGCAGGTGCTGGTTGGCGAAGGTGTGCGCCTGGATGTCGGTGGTGCGCGCAGCGACCGCGAAGACGCAGGGGCCATGGCCTGGCGCAACGGCGGCAGCCTGTCGCTGCGCAGCTCCGGCGATGTGCTGCTGGGGCAGGCCAGCGTGCTGGATGTTTCCGGCGGGGTGGTGCGCGGTGAGCGCAACCAGCTGCGCGGTGGCAGCGGCGGCAACCTGACGTTGCAGGCCGGCGTGTTCAACGCCAGCGGTGACGGGCGCTTGCGCCTCGATGGCGAGCTGCGCGGCCATGGCAGCAATGGCGCCGGCACCCTCGACCTGCAGGCCGAGCGCGTGCGGATCGGCGGGGTGGCCGACGCGAGCGCCTTGCACCTCGGCGCGGATTTCTTCAACCGCGGCTTCGCCCAGTACAATGTGCGTGGCACGCGACAGTTGATCGTGGCCGAAGGCGCCCAGGTGCAGGTCACCCGACCCGTGGAACTGCTCGACGCCAGCCTGTCGGTCGCTGACCAGGCCACCCTGTGGTTGCCGCCGCAGGTGCGTGAAAACGCGATCAAGGGCGAGCTGGGCCTGCGTGCCGGTGCCAGCCTGAGCCTCGCCGCCGGCGATACCCGCCTGGCCCAGGCGGACCGCGAGGCCGCGCTGCTGGAGGTGCGCCGTGGCGCCAGCATCGGTGTCGACCCGTTGCAGTCGATCGCCCTGAGCAGTACCGCGCAATTGAATCTGGACGGTTCGCTGCTGGCCGCCGCTGGCAAGGTGAGCCTGTTGCAGGTATTGCCCGAAACGGTGGTGAGCGGGGTGCAGGAAAGCCTGCACAACCGTGCGATCCGCCTGGGCAGCGAGGCGTTGATCGATGTCTCCGGCCAGGCGCTTACCGCCCTCGACAGCCAGGGCCGGCGCTACGGGCGGGTCACCGCCGGCGGCAACATCGTCATTGGTGGGCAGATCGACCACGCCAAGGGGACCAGCGACGGCGCCTACCTCTTTGTCGACATCGCCCGTGGCGCCCGCCTGCGCGCCGATGGCGCCAGCGCCGTGCTGGACATCCGTGGTCAGGGCCCACTGGCAATGGCCAGCGCCGGTGGCAGCATCAGCCTGGCCTCCAGCTATGGCCTGCGCCTGGACGGCACGCTCAGCGCCAGGTCCGGCGGTGTCGGCGCGGCGGGCGGCAGCCTCGGCGTGGCCCTCGATACCGGTCTGTACCGCAAGGATGGCCTGGAGGATGGCCTGAATGTGCCGCGCGAGCTGGTACTCGGCCGTGGGGCCGGGACCGACGAGCGCTTGCGCTATGGCCATGCGCGCCTGGATGTGGACACCGTCGAGCGCGGTGGCTTCGCCAACCTGGCCCTGCTCAGCGACGGTGTGCTGGCCTTCGACAGTTCGCTGGCACTGGACCTGGCCCAGGGCCTGCAACTGTACGCCGGCTCCCTGGTGCTCGCCGACGGCAGTGCCGACGACAGCCGCATCCGCCTGCGTGCGCCCTACGTGCGACTGGCAGGCAGCAACCACCTGGGCGGCGACCAGACCGTGCGCCCGACGGTCAAGGGCGGGCTGTCGCAGCAGGCGTCGCACGCACTGTTGCAGGTCGAGGCCAACCTGCTTGAAATACGCGACGAACTGGGCCTGGGCGCCCACGGCAATCTGGCCCTCAGTGGCGGGCAACAGCTTGAGTTCGACCGTCGGGGCTTTGCCCTGACCCGTCTGCGCAGTGAAGGGGATATCCGCTTCCTCGGCCGCGACATCCCCTCGATGCCGACCCAGCTGAGCAGCAATGCCGATATTGAACTGTTGGCCGCGCAACTGTACCCCGTGAGCGGTGCCTACGCCCGCGTGCTGAGCACCCGCGACGCCACCCTGCGGATCGGACGGGTCGGTGAGGCCACGCCAGGCGTGCCGCTGTCGGTGTTCGGCCGCCTGCACCTGGGCGCTGGCACGGTGGAGCAGGGTGGGGTGGTGCGGGCGCCGCTTGGCCAGGTGCTGCTGGGGGATACCGGCGAGAACGGCCAGGATGTGCACCTGCTGCCCGGCAGCATCACTTCGGTCAGCGCGGCGGGGCTGCGCATGCCTTACGGCGGCACGGTCGATGGCCTGAGCTACCTGTACGACGGCAAGCCGGTGAACCTGATCGGCGGCACCGGCGATAGCGATCACGGGGTGGTCCTGGCCGGCAAGCGCATCGATGTGCAGGCCGGGGCGCTGATCGACCTGGCCGGCGGCGGCGAACTGACCGGCGCCGGCTTCGTCTCCGGGCGCGGCGGCTCCACCGACGCCCGCTACCATCCGTTGATGCAGCTCGATGCCGATGGCCGCCTGGTACTGCCGTCGCTGTCGAGCAACCCGGTCTATGCCATCGTCCCAGGCCTGGCCGGCGACTACGCGCCGCTGGCCGGGGAGGCCGGCGTGGCGGACCCGGCCATCGGCCAGCGCATCACCCTCGACCAGGGCGTGCCGGGGCTGGCGGCGGGTACCTACACCTTGCTGCCGGCCAGCTACGCGCTGTTGCCGGGCGCCTTCCGCGTCGAGCTCAACGGCTTGGCCATGGCCGGCCAGCGAGGCATCAGCCAGGTCATGCGCAATGGTTCCTGGACCACCTCGGGCAGCCTGTCGGTGGCCAACACCGATATCCGCCAGCCGTTGTCGGGGCAGGTGATCCTCACCGCCGCCGACACCCTGCGCCGCTACAGCCAGTACAACGAAATGTCCTACGCCGCCTTCGTCGGGGCCGACGCCTTGGCCAAGGGTGTTCCGCGGGCGGCGCTCGAGGCCGATGGCAAGTGGCTGACCCTGCGCCTGAAGCCCAATGCCGATCCCGAGACCGCGTTCCGCTTTACCGGTCAGGCGCGCTTCGACGCCGCCCGCGACGGACGTGGCGGCAGCGTGGCGGTACTGGGCGTGGAGGCCATCGAGATCCTCGCCGACGGTCAGGCCAGCGACTGGTTGCAACCCAACCGGGTCGCGCTGCGCGCCAGCGACCTGAGCGCGCTCAAGGCGCCGCGGCTGAGCATCGGCGCCCGTCCGGAGGTGCTCTACGGCCAGGGTGGCAACATGATGCGCTTCAAGGAGTCGACCGCTGACATCCTCGTGCGCAGTGGTGCCGAACTGCGCGCCGGCGAGGTGTTCCTGGCTACCGACAGGGCGCGTGGCGCCATCGTCGTCGAGCAGGGGGCCGGTATCATTACCCTGGGCCAGGGGGCGGTGCCGTTCGATGCCAATGACGGTTTCCTCATCGACCCCAATGCCCACGGCTTGCTGGCGCTGTCCAACGGCCGCCTGGACGTGCTGCCGTCGGTGGCCGGCGATGTCTTCGCGCCCGGCAGCATCCTCATTGGCGATTGCCCCTCGGGCAACTGCGCGGGGGTGACCCGCCTGTACTCGGACGGCTCGCTGTTCGCCGCGACCGACCGCACCTTCAACCTCGACGACCAGGTCAGCTTCGGCACCCGCCACCTGGGCCTGGCGGTAGGGCGGATCAACGTCGGCTCCGCCGCCGCGTTGGCCGCCGCGGCCAACGCCGGGGTGCTGGGCCAGGGGCTGACGCTCAACCAGCAAGTGCTCGACCGTCTGTTCCAGGGCAGCACCGAGGGCGGCATTCCCGCCCTGGAGACCCTGTCGCTGACGGCGGCCGACTCGCTGAACTTCTTCGGCAACAGCGTGCTCGACACCTATGATCCTTTGACCGGGCGCAACCGCGTGCAGCAACTGATCCTCGGCACGCCGGCCATCTACGGCCTCGGCCAGGCCAGCGAACGGGCGACCATCCACACCGGCAACCTGGTGTGGAACGGCGCCCGTACGTTGTCTGGCGCACCCATCGCCGGTGGCGCGGGCAGTGGCGACGGCGTGCTCGAGCTGCGGGTGGAAAACCTGACCTTCGGCTACGGGCCGGCCAGCCAGCCCGACGGCACCGCCAGCATGAGCCGCCAGACCCTGGGCTTCAGCCAGGTCGACATCCGCGCCAGCCGCCAGGTCAGCGCCAATCACAGCGGGGCGTTGCAGGTGTACCACCAGCGCGGCGCCTGGCAGGGCGAGGGCGGCTTCCAGTACAGCGGTGGCGATTTGCTGGTGGAGACGCCGCTGTGGACCGGCGGCGCCGGTTCGATCAACCGCATCAGCGCCGGTGGTCTGTTGCGCGTGACCGGTGGCGGTGGCGCGCTGGCCAGCGGCCGCGATGGCGTGGGCGCGGAGCTCGCGCTCAGTGGCCAGCAGGTGCTGCTCGACGGTACCTTCAGCCTGCCCAGCGGCAAGCTGAGCGTTTCGGCGCAAGAGGCGCTGGTCCTGGGGGAGCGTTCGCGTATCGACCTGGCCGGGCGCAGCCTGACCTTCAACGACGTGACCCAGTACAGCTGGGGCGGTGAGCTGCTGCTGGCCAGCGCTGTCGGTGACATCCGCCAGGCCAGTGGCAGCCTGGTTGACCTCAGTGCCCGCAACAATCGCGCCGGCCGCCTGAGCGCCACTGCCCTGGGCGGGCAGGTCAGCCTGCAGGGCCAGCTCCTTGGCGCCGCCAGCGGTGATCATGACGCCGGTGGCACGCGAGTGCCGTACGACCAGGGAGCGGTGGCGATCCGTGCCCGCCAGGTGGATGATTTCGCCGGCCTCAACCAGCGCCTGAACCGTGACCAGGTGTTCGGCGCGCGCAGCTTCCAGATCACCCAGGGCGACCTGGTCATCGGCAGCGAGCTCAAGGCGCGGGAAATCAGCCTCTCGCTGGACAACGGCCAGCTGACCGTGGCCGGCACCGTCGATGCCAGCGGCGCCCAGGTCGGCAGCATCCGCCTGGCGGCCGGGCATGGCCTGACCCTGGCCGCCGGGGCGGTGCTCGATGCCCATGGCAGCCTGCTGCGGGTCGACAGCAACGGTGCGATCATCGATGCGCCGAACCGGGCGCAGATCGAGCTGGCCAGCGGCGACGGCGTGCTGACCCTGAGCCCCGGCGCTCGCCTGGACCTGCGCCACGGCACCGCCGCCGCGCAACACGACGGCCGTGCCCGCGGCTCGCTGGTATTGACGGCGCCGCGCGTGGGCGGCGACATCGCCGGTGATATCGCCATCGATGCCCGTGGCAGGCTGGACATCCAGGGTGCGCAGTCCATCGCCGTGGTCGGCCAGCAGCGCTACACCGACGCGCTGAATGGCGGCACGGCGGCCAGTGGTCGGCCGTACCAGTACATCGACCAGGCTTATCTCGACGCCAAGCATGCGCGCAGCGTGCTGTTCGTCAACGCCGCGCTGGCCAACCGCGACCTGCTCGACAACCGCCTGGCCGGCCTGAACAACGCCACCTACGCCAAGGCCCTGCACCTGCGCCCCGGCGTGGAGATCGCCAGCCGCGATGGCCAGACCGACCTGGTGGTGCGCAGCGATCTCGACCTGTCCGGTCATCGCTACGCCAGTATTAACCCGGCCACGGCGCAGACTGCGCTGCGCGGTTCCGGCGAAGTCGGCCACTTGGCCCTGCGCGCCGGCGGCAACCTGGAAGTCCATGGCAGCATCAGCGACGGCTTCCTGCCGCCGGAGCTGGCCACCGGCAGCGAACGCATGGATGGCCGTGGCTGGATCCTGATTCCCGGCAAGCAGCCGTTCGACAGTGACCTGGTGATTCCACGCAGCGGCGTCGAACTGGCCGCCGGCACGCGCTACCCCGCGGGCAGCACGTTGAATTTCGACCTGCCGTTCGCCGACACCTCGCTGCCGGCCAACACCCGGCTGCCCGCTGTGCTGACCCTGGCAAGCGCCGTGACCCTGCCGGCCGGTACCGTGCTTGATGCCGCCGTGCGTGATGCTTCCGGCAATCTCCTGTATGCCGCCGGCACCTTGCTCGAGCAGGCGGTGACTCTGGCCGCCGATACCCGGCTGGATGCCGGCAGCCGCCTGCCGGTAAGCGTGGCGGTGCGCGGTGGGGTCTGGCGCAAGGGCGCTGCCCTGCCTGTGGGAGGGCTGACCCAGCGTGGCGCCCTGGCCCTGGCAGTGGGCGCGCTGCTGCCGGCCGGCACCGACGTCAAGCTGCCCACAGGTGTGTTCTGGGTCGACCTGCGCCAGGAAGTCGCCGGCCAGCAGGGACGCAACTGGGCGCTCGGGCAGATGCTGCCGGAGGGCTCGCAATCCTGGTCGATGCGCCTGGTGGCCGGCGCCGACCTGGGCGCCGCCGACAGCCGCATCACCCGCCCGGAGCCGGACGCCGGCGCATTGCGCCTGGCCGACCAGCACTACATCGCCACGCGGGTGATCGAGACTTCCAAACCCATCATCAGCTATTTCTGGACCAACCTGGCGGTTGGGCGGGTACCCGGCCAACCGGTGCCCTCCAACCTGCTGGCGCTGTGTACCGCCCGGCCGACCTGGTGCCTGAAGGTCGAAACGCCGGGCGGCGTCACCAAGGCCGAGATCACCCCGCAGACCCAGCTGTACAGCGTCTTGCGCACCGGTACCGGCGACCTTGAACTGCTCAGTGCCGGCGACTGGCGCATGGATTCGCTGTATGGGGTCTACACCGCCGGTACCCAGGCACCGGCCCTGCTCGAGCAGGGCATCGATGCGCATCAGCTGGCCCGCGGTCGCCAGGCCGATGGCAGCGTGCTTGGCGCCCTGGGCGCGGCCTACGAATCGATCACCGGCCAGTACCGGGCCTGGTATCCGCAGCAGGGCGGCAACCTGTTGATCGCCGCTGGCGGCGACCTGACCGGCAACCTGGTCGGGCCCAAGGCTACCGAGCAGCAGACGCGCCGTCAGACCGCTTCGGCGGCTGTCGGCAACTGGCTGTGGCGCCAAGGGCAGACCGACGCTGGCACGCCAGGTGCCTGGTGGCTCAATTTCGGCAGTTTCGCCCAGGACCCGGCCAGCGCACCCGGCTTGCCGTACCTGGTCGGTTTCACCGGCATCGGCACCCTGGGTGGCGGCAATCTGGATGTGCGGGTGGCGGGCGCGGCCGGCCTGTTGCAGGCCAGCGGCGCCGACCTTTCCAGCGTCGAGCGCAGCCAGGGCCTGAACCTGGTGGTCGCCAGCAGCGGCCGGGTGGACGCCGATGGGCGCCTGGTGCAGACCGGCGGGGGCGACCTCGACCTGCGTGTCGGTGGCGGACTCAACCCGGGGCTGGCCGCGATCACGGCCGCGGACGCCCAGATGGACCTGCAGGGAACGCTGGTCAACCTGCGCGGCGCCTTGCAGGTGGAGGCGGCCAATATCGGGCTGTTGCAGTCGATCTACGGCAGCTACGGCATCGAGCAGGACAACAGCGAATCGCGCGCCTACGACCCCTACAGCGCAACCCGGGCCAAGGCCTGGGGCGGCGTCATGCTGATGCCGGGTGACAGCGGCGTGCGCCTGCTCAGCCGCGGCGACCTGGTGCTGCAGGGGGTAGGCGATCCGGGCCGGGTGCCGACGTTCAACAGCACGCCGTTCACTGCCGACGATGGCACGCGGATGAGCGGGCGCGGCAACAGCTGGTTCTCGCTGTGGACCCCGCAGACCTCCATCGAACTGGTCAGCCTGGGTGGCGACCTGGCACCGAACGTTCACAACCGTGCCAGTGTCGCGACCCGCAACCTGGCGATCCATGGCGGCCGCGTGTTCTATCCGACCGCGCTCAGCGCCACCGCCGTCAATGGCAGCCTGTACTATGGCGACTCGGTGCGCAGCTCGGCGAGCCAGGCCTCGGCGGAGAGCCTGATGACCGCGCCGTCGGCCAACACGCGCTTGCAGTTGCTCGCGGGGGACTCGATCTATGCCGGCGGCTACACAGTCAGCCAGGCGGGCACCGACGCCTCGGCGCTACCAACACCGTGGCGCCCCGCATTCCTGGGCAGCAGTACCGGCAACCTCGTGCTGTCGACCAACCTGCACGGCGACCTGCCGCGCAATGTCTGGGAAAGTCCGCTCTACAGTTTCGGCGTCAACACCTATGTCGATAGCCGGATGCAGCCTGCGCAGCCAGTGCGGTTCTATGCGCTGGACGGCGATATCGTCGGGCTGAACACCGGCGAGGTCATCGATTATCCCGTGCTGGGGCTCAGGCTCTATCAGGGCAGCGGGCCGCTGCGCATCATGGCCGGTCGCGACATCGTCAACGCCGGCACCGTGCTGGGCAGCCAGCGCCAGGCAGCCGGCGGCCTGGTGGCCGGTGGCGAGGGTGGCAACAACCTGTCCCGCGGCAACCTCATCATCCATGGCGACAGCCGCGATGTCTCGCTGGTCAGCGCCGGTCGCGACATCCGCCTGAGCACCTTCAATGTTGCCGGCCCCGGCCAGCTCGAGGTGGTCGCCGGGCGCAACCTGTACCAGTCCGGATCGGGCGTCGACTCGGCCTATCAGGAGGCGGCGATCACCAGTATCGGTCGGGTCGGTGGCAGTGGCGCCGGTAACGATGGCGCGGCCATCGCCATCATCGTCGGGGCCGGCAAGCAGGGACCGGACTACGCCGGCCTGCTGGCACGCTACCTGGATCCGCAGCACCTGGCCGATCCTTCCCGGTCGTTGGCGGGGCAACCGGGCCAGGTCGTCAAGGTCTACGACCAGGACCTGCTGGCCTGGCTGCGCGCGCGCTTTGCCTTCGAGGGGGACGCCGAGGCGGGCAGGGCATTCCTCGCCACGCTGCCTGCCGAGCAGCAGCGGATCTTCGCCCGGCAGGTGTACTTCAGCGAACTGCGCGAGGGTGGCCGCGAATACAACGACGTCAGCGGTCCGCGCACCGGTAGCTACCTGCGCGGTCGCCAGGCGATCGCCGCGCTGTTCCCCGAGCGGGACGTGGCCGGCAACCCGATCAGCTATGGCGGTAGCGCCACCTTCTACGGCGGGGCGGGCATCCACACCGACTTCGGCGGCGATATCCAGGTACTGACGCCGGGAGGCCAGCAAGTGTTCGGCATCGAAGGCGAGGCCCCGCCGTCCACCGCCGGGGTGATCACCCAGGGCAGCGGCAACATCCAGCTGTATTCGCAAGGCAGCATCCTGCTCGGCCAGAGCCGGATCATGACCACCTTCGGCGGCTCGATTCTCGGCTGGTCGGCCCAGGGCGACATCAACGCCGGTCGCGGCTCGAAGACCACCGTGGTCTACACCCCGCCCAAGCGTACCTACGACCGCTGGGGCAACGTCGGCCTGGCGCCGAGCGTGCCGAGCACCGGCGCCGGCATCGCCACGCTCAATCCGATCGCCGAGGTGCCACCGGGGGATATCGACCTGATCGCGCCGCTGGGCACCATCGATGCCGGCGAGGCCGGGATCCGCGTGTCGGGCAACGTCAACATCGCCGCGCTGCAGGTGGTCAACGCCGCCAACATCCAGGTCCAGGGCGATGCCAAGGGCATGCCGGTGGTGGCCTCGGTGAACACCGGTGCGATCGCCTCGGCCAGTGCCGCGGCATCGTCGGCCAGCCAGGCTGCCGAAGAGGCGGGCCGCCAGCAGCAGGCTGCGTCCAGGCAGCGCCAGCCTTCGGTGATCACCGTGCAGGTGCTGGGTTTCGGCGGCGAGCGGCTGGTGCCGGGGCAGGACGGGGCGAGCCTCAATCCCCAGTACAACCGCCAGAGCCCGGTGCAGGTGCTGGGCGCGGGGACGCTGGACGAACGGGCGAAGGCGCAGTTGACCGAGGAGGAGCGGGGCAACCTGTTGCTATGAGAGCAAAACCGCCCAACGGCAGGCTTTTCCTGTGGTTTCTTGATCCCGCTCATGGTTTCGGCGAGTGGCCCTCGTCGCGGCTTCGTGGCTGTGCTTTTCTTGCGCGGCATTTCAGACACGGAGTATCGAGCGCAATGCGAATCAGGGAAGAGACCTACTGGCAGTGGGCCGATGCGCAGTTGCACAGTCGCTGCCATGACGAGGAACTGAGCGACGGCACTAGCATCGATGTGCAGGTGCGCCTGTCCAGGGTCGGTGCCACGCAACTGTTTCTCGGGCTCTATGCCCGAGGCGGCAAGGCCTTGCTGGAGGAGTACTACCCCTCGCGGCCAGGCGAGACCATGACCCGGGCGCTGGTCTGGGGCGTGGACCGCGCTCGCGCCCTGGCCACCGGCGCCTTGCCACTGCCGGAACAGGTGCCGCGCAGACGCCAGGCCTGAGCGTGACGGATGTGGCTGGGCGATGACCAGCGACAGGCAGGCGTCAGTGCGGACTGTCGATGCAGACTCGGTTGCGACCCTTCTGCTTGGCCCGGTACAGCGCCCTGTCGGCGTTGCCCAACACATCAGCGGGTTCGCTGCCGTCTCCAGGCCGCCAGCTGGCCACGCCCAGTGACAGGGTGACGCCGCCAGTTGGCGCGAAAGGGGCGTGCTCGACGGTCAGGCGCAGGTGACCGGCGATCGCGGTCGCCACCTCCAGGCTCGCCCCTGGCAGCAGTATCAGGAACTCTTCGCCGCCGGTGCGGCACAGCAGGTCCCCCTCGCGACAGCTTCCACGCATCAAGCCTGCCAGCTGCTGCAGGACCTGATCGCCGATATCGTGGCCATGGCCGTCGTTGATCCGCTTGAAGTGATCGATGTCCAGCACCACCACGGCAAAGCCGCGCTTTTCGGCCTGTAACAGGCGTAGCGCCTGTTGCAGGCCACGACGATTGACCAGCCCGGTGAGTGGGTCGGTCTGGGCATCACGGTTGAGTCGGCCGATACGTTCCTGCAGCAGGTTGACGCCGAACAGCAGTGCGCGCTTGAGCTCGGCGGCCTCGGCGTACCAGGCGCGGACCTGATGGATGCGTTCGGTGGTCTGTTGCTGGCCCATGCCCCGGGCAACGTGGGTCAACTGTCGCAGCGGGTGGGCGATGACCTGTGTCAGCCAGTACAACAGCAGGCAGCCGAGCAGGGCCAGCGGCGCGGAGATGGCAACCACATTGAGGACCAGTTGGCGCAGCGGGGCTACGGTGTTACGCAGTGGCTGCTGGGTGACGATGGTCCAGCCGGCGCTGGGCACCGTGGCGAAGCCGGCCAGCATCTCGACGCCCTGGCTGTTGACCAGGCGCCGGGTGCCATGGTCGAGGTTCGGCAGGTCGTCGAGCAGCGCGTTGTCGCCGACCAGGGTGCCGACCCGTTTGCTGTCAGGGTGAAACAGCAGCCGGCGGTTGCGATCGACCACATAGAGGTACGAGCCGTTCTGGTAGAAGTGCGTGCCCAGCAGGCTGTTGAGCAGGTTGCGCTCGCGCAGGTAGAGGCTGCCGCCTATGTAGCCGTGGTAGTGGCCGCTGGCGTCGAAGATCGGTTGCGAGAGCACCACGAGCAGGTTGTCGGCCGCCGACAGGAAAGGTGTGGAGACCAGCGTGCGGTGTTCGCGCAGTGCTTGCTGGGCGCCGGGTGAAGTCGCCTGGCTGCCGGCCAGGTGCTGCAGCGAGGCGGGCGAGAGCGAACGCACGGTCCCCTGGGCATCGACCCGCAAGGTGGAATTGAACAGGTTGCCCTGCTGTTGCAGGCGGTCGATCTCATCCTGCACCAGGCTGTCGTCGTTCGGGTGCAGGCCACTTTGCCGGGCGCTGTAGGCCAGTTGCTGCAGGGCACTGACCAAGGTGGTTTCGGTCACGGCCGCCAGCTTGGCGGCATAGGCTCGGTTGGCCTCCAGGGCGCTGTCGATCAGCAGTTGCCGTTGTACCCGGTAGCTGGCGAAGTAGCTGGCCAGCAGCATGACCAGGGCCGTGGTGGCGCACAGGGCGAGTATGAGGGTGCGCAGGTCGGGGCGCGGTCCGTGCGGGGTGAAATATCGCAATCCTTGGCCTCGTCGGATACAGCGGAAAACGCACCTTACGCGCTTGGCGCAAGGTGGACCATGCTTGTGCGCAATTGCAGGATTGGAGGACAAGGGGAGCTCCGGTTTCCCACAAAGCTCTCGGAATTATCCTCCCTTGTTATCCAGGGTCAGGGCGCAGTCTGCTCCAGCGCCTGCAGGTCATCCTCGACCTGTTGCATGCGCTCCTGCACCAGGGCCTGGACCTTGGCGTCGCTGGCGCTTTCACGCATCAGCGTGGTGAGCTTCTCGCTCAGGCGCTTGCCTTCCTCGCTCTGGCCAAGCTCCCTGGCCTTGGCCGGGTCGCGGGTAGCCTGAACGATGAGGTCGAACTCGGCATCGCTGAAGTGCTCCTCGCTGTAGAGCCTGAACAGGTCCTGGCGCTGGTCGTCGACGGTCAGGTGCTTGCGCAGCACGTCCTTGATCTTGTCCTCGGGCACCTGCGCGTGGGTCATGGCCAACAGGCCTGCCATGCGCTCGATGTTGTGGTCGTAGGCTTCCTGCAGGGGCAGGTTGGCGAGGATCTTTTCCTCGCGGCTGGGTTTCTGGTCGCAGGCGGCGAGGGCGCCGAGCAGCAACACGGGCAGCAGTAGACGAGACAGGCGGCGGGGCATGGTGGGGCCTTGAGCACGGTAAGGCCTGGGAGTGTACTGCAAACCCGTGGTGGTGGAATCAGCGTTGCAGCGGATTGCGCAGGCGCACCCAGAGGATCGCCGGCAGGGCCATCAGCAGCCATTTCAGGTAGCGGTTGACTTCGTAGTGTTCGCAGGCGACGCCGATGAGGGTGCAGACCACCACCACGGCCACGAACTGGATCATTCTTTCCATCAGCAGGTTTCCATCATTGCAGGGGCCGGAAGGGCCGCGGGGAGCACTGTAGCAGGCGACGCAGGCAGGGCAGGTCGGCATGCCACACGGCGTAACACTTTTGCGCCACTGGTAGGCGCGAGGTTGGCTATTGTGCGGCAATCCCGGCAGCCAAGGAAGGTAACCCCATGACCCGCTACAAAGGTGGCTGCCTGTGCGGCCGTATCCGGTTCTCCGCCAGCGGCGAGCCGCGTTTTCCGCATACCTGCTCGTGCGGGCAGTGCCAGCGACATTCCGGCAGCCTGACCCTGTGCTGGGTGGAGTTCGACAAGGCAGCGGTCGCCTGGACCGGGGAGGGTGGATTGCCTGCGCTGTACCGCTCGTCCGAGGGCTCCTGCCGTGCGTTCTGTGCCACCTGCGGCAGTTCCCTCGGGGCCATTGACGATGCGCCGACGGTGGCCTTGCTGCTGGGCTGCTTCGATGCCAAGGGCGACCAGGCCCTGCGGCCGAGTTCGCATTCGTTTCGGGCTTGTCGGCCGCGTTGGTGGAGGGTGGGGTGAAGGTTGGGGATTGGGGGGAGGCTGACAGGTGTTCGGCGAGGGCCTTGCAGCGCCTGTGAGATCGAGCGCCGCCCGCGCGGCGCATCGCGGGACAAGCCCGCTCCTACATCTATTGCAACGTGCCGAACCTGTTGGGCCATGGTTGCCCGCCTTGGCGCACGACTTGAGATTGAGTAAGGGATATCATGTGCGCCACTTTCCCATGCCGCTCAAGGACGATTGCATGCTGCAGCGCAACAAGATGGTGCCCGAACTGATCGTCAGTGACCTCGATCGCAGTCTGGATTTCTGGGTTTCGTTGTTGGGGTTCGAGATTGCCTATCAGCGCCCGGAGCAGCGCTTTGCCTACCTTGACCTGCAGGGCGCGCAGGTCATGCTCGAGCAGTTCGACGCCGAGGATCACTGGCTTACCGGGCCCCTGGAAAAACCCTTGGGGCGGGGGATCAACCTGCAGATCGACGTCGCGGCGGTCGCGCCGCTGGTCGAGCGGCTCGAGCGCCAGCGCTGGCCGCTGTTCCAGGCGTGCGAGGACGTCTGGTATCGCGCCGACGCCATCGAGGTGGGGCTGCGTCAGTTTCTGGTCCAGGACCCGGATGGTTATCTGCTGAGGCTCGCGCAACGGATGGGCGAGCGTCCGGCACAGTCGAATATGCGGTAGAGTCCGCGTCCTGCTCATTTGCGCTGTCGCGCTGCAAGCAACCTTACCAGCATTACCAACGTGGGAGCGGGCTTGCCCCGCGATCACGGTGCTCCACGGTCTTGGGGCCAGTCCTTTCAAGGTTTGGACGCGGGTGGTTATTGACTGCATTAGGGCTACTAGGTGCTTGCCACGAGCTTTGCAGCGCCTATGAGATCGAGCGCCGCCCGCGCGGCGCATCGCGGGACAAGCCCGCTCCTACATCTGTTTCGGGCCAGTCACTCCTGTGAGGTTATCGCTGTCCGCCTTGGCTCATGCCTCAAGTCGTGCGGGGCGGCAGTGATGCCCACGCTGAAACCGCGTCGTACCAACAGGGCGGACCAGGTAATGGCACAGGAGAAATTGGCCCGAAACAGATGTAGGAGCGGGCTTGTCCCGCGATGCGCCGCGCAGGCGGCGCTCGATCTCATAGGCGCTGCAAGGTGCGCGGCGAGCACCTGGTGGCCTTGATACAATCAATAACCCCGCCTCCAAAGACCTTGATAGGGTTGTAAAGCACCCCCAGCCGTTTCAGGCACGAAACCGCAGCACCCGCGCCCCATCATACGGATCGACCAGGTAATGAGCCTGAACCCCAAACGTCCCCAATAACCGCTCCGGCGTCAGCACCATTTCAGGCTTCCCCAAGGCCACCAACCGCCCTTGATCCAGGACAGCCAACCGGTCACAGGTCAACGCCTGGTTCAGATCATGCAAGGCCACCAGGGTAGTCACCGGCAACGCCTGCACCTGCCGCAACAGGCTCAACTGATGCTGGATATCAAGATGATTGGTCGGCTCGTCCAGCAGCAACACCTGCGGCCGCTGGGCCAGGGCCCGGGCGATGTGCACGCGCTGGCGTTCGCCGCCGGACAGCTCGCCCCACAGGCGCCGACGCAGGTGGCCGGCATCGGCGTCGGCCAGCGCCTGCTCGACGATCGCACGGTCATCCGCGCCGAACGGCGCCAGGGCCGACAACCACGGCGTGCGGCCGAGGGCCACGGCGTCATACACGCTGATGGCGTCCAGGGTGTCGGCCTGCTGTTCGACCAGTGCCAGGCTTTGCGCCACGCGCCGACGCGGCATGCGCTCCAGCGCCTCGCCCAGCAAACGCACGCCGCCACTGCTCGGCGTGCGCAGGCCGGCGAGCAGCTTGAGCAGGGTGGACTTGCCCGAGCCGTTGGGGCCGACCACGCCGAGGGTCTCGCCGGGCATCACGCTCAGGTCGATTCCCTGCAGCACGTCGCGGTCGCCCAGGCGCAGGCTTAGGCCCTCGCAGGCAAGCGGGGCGTGGGCGATGGCGGTCATCACGGTCATGGACGCACCCGGCGGCTGACCAGGATCAACGCGAACACCGGCGCGCCGATCAAGGCGGTGACCACGCCCACCGGGATCACCTGGCCGGCGATCAGGGTGCGCGAGAGGATGTCGGCGACGATCAGGAACAACGCGCCGCCCAGGGCGCTGGCCGGCAGCAGGCGGCTGTGCCCAGGGCCGAGCAGCAGGCGCAGGGCGTGGGGGATGACCAGGCCGACGAAGCCGATGGCACCGACGATCGAGACCATCACCGCGGTCACCAGCGCTGTGCAGCTGATCAGCAACCATTGCGTGCGCCGCACCGGCACGCCCAGCGAGGCCGCCGAGTCGGCGCCGAAGGTGAAGGCGTCCAGCGCCCGGCGGTGCCACAGGCACACCGCCAGCCCGACCACGGCCACCGGCAGCGCCAGCCACACCGCTGGCCAGCGCACGCCGCTGAGGTTGCCCAGCAGCCAGAACAGGATGCCTCGGGCCTGTTCGGCGGTTGCCGACTTGGTGATCAGAAAGGCCGTCAGCGCGTTGAATAGCTGCGAGCCGGCGATGCCGGCGAGGATCACCTGCGCATTGTCCTGTCGGCTGCCGCTGGCCCGCGACAGCACCAGCACCAGGGCGAACGCGGCCAGCGCGCCAATGAAGGCGCCGGCCGACAGCGACAGCACCGCGCCACCGAGGCCGAACAGGCCCACCGCCACGGCGCCGGTCGAGGCGCCCGCCGACAGGCCCAGCAGGTACGGCTCGGCCAGCGGGTTGCGCAGCAGCGCCTGGAGGATCACCCCGCAGGTCGCCAGCCCCGCGCCGCAGGCGGCGGCCACCAGGGTGCGCGGCAGGCGGTAGTTCCAGACGATGCCGGCGTCGATCGGATCGAGCGCATGACCGGCCTGCCACAGCTGGTTGGCCAGCACCTGCCAGACCACCTCGGCGCTGATCCGTGTCTCGCCGATGGCGATCCCGGCGAGCATGGCCAGGCACAGGGCGAGCAGCGCGAAGGCGCTGATGGGCAGCAAGCGGCTCATGGTTGTGGCGCTTTACCGCTGGCAAAGGCGCTGGACAGCACCTCCAGGCCACGGAACAGGCGGATGCCGGCCTGCATGGCGTCGGCGTCGAGGACGATGATCCGGCCTTGCCTGACCGCGTCCATGTTGCGGGTCACCGGGTCGCTGCGCAGGAACTCGAGTTTTTTCCGGTAGTCGTCGGCGGGGTAGCGGCGGCGGTCCATGCGGGCGACGATCAGCCAGGTGGGGTTGGCCCTGGCCAGGGTTTCCCAGCCCACCGCCGGCCATTCTTCGCTGGATTCGACCACGTTGCGCACGCCGAGGGTCTGCAGCATGAAGTCGGCCACGCCCTGGCGACCGGCGACGTAAGGATCGACCTTGAGGTCGGCGCTGGAGAACCAGAACAATGCGCTGGTGTGGCTCAGGTCCTGGCCGGCCAGGCGTTGCCGGGCCTGGTCCAGCTGGCCCTTGAGCTCGGCATTGAGGCGTTCGCCGCGATCCTGCACGTCGAAGATCTCGGCCAGTTGGCTGACGCTCTTGTAGATGGTGTCGATCCTGAACGGCTGCAGGCGGGTACCGTCGGCGCCCACCAGGTTGTCCTTGCCTTCGCAATCCGAGGGCAGCAGGTAGGTGGGAATGCCCAGTTCCGCGAACTGTTCGCGGGTGCCGACCGCGCCCTGGGCGCCGACCATCCATTCGAACTGCGCCGTCACCAACTGCGGGCGCTTGCCGACCACCGCCTCGAAGCCCGGTTCGTTGTCGGCCAGGCGCTCGACCTTGTCGTTCTGCGCCTTGAACTCGGGCAGCACGTTGTTGAACCACAGCGAAGTGCCCGCCAGCCGCTCGCCCAGGCCCAGGGCATAGAGCAGCTCGGTGCCGGCCTGGCCGATGGTCACCGCGCGCTGCGGAGCCTGGGCGAAGGTCTGCGGCAGGCCGCAGTTGTCGATGGTCAGCGGATAGCGGGTGGCGTCGGCGTGGGCCAGGCCCGCCAGTGACAGGCCGGCGAGCAGGGTGGCGAGGCGGTGCGGCATGGTGGGGCGATCTCCTGTCGGGTGGTGCACGGAATGGCCCACGGACAGGCATCGCCAGGCGTCGTGCGGCAAGCACGCGGCCAGGGGCGGATGACCATCCCGGACACCCCGCCGGTTGGTGAATGCGTGCCGGCAGGTCTCCTGACTGGTGCGTCCTGGCCGGCGCCGGCCTTCCCGGGTCGGCAGACCCAGTGGCATCGATGGCGCAGGCTCGGCACCTACAGTTGCGGGGGCAGTTCCCTTTGGCCCGCTCTCGGCGCGCCCGGGATTCCCTTTTGATTCCGTGTGGAAACCGGCGGGCGGCATGGTAGACCATCGGGCCATCGGCTGAAAACGCTTTTACAGGTACTTGAGCCAGGCGATGTCGCGCCGCCGCGCCTTGAGCCGGGCGAAGCCGCGCACCGGCAGGTACAGGGCGATCGCCAGCAGTACCGCGACCAGCCACACCGCGCCGATGCCGTCGAAGCCGAAATGGCTGCCCTGGTTCAGGCCGAACAGCGCCACGCAGGCCACATACAGCAGCTTGAGCACATACAGGTGCAGCAGGTAGAAGAACATCGGCGCTGCGCCGAACACCGCCAGCGGGCCGATCCAGCGGGCCTCGCCGGCACGCTCGAACGCGCGTAGCAGCAACAGGCCGACGCCCAGGGTAATGGCCAGGAACAGCAGTGACGGCGGGTACTTGGTGATGTTGAAGAAGCTCATCAGCGTTTGCCCGACGCTGGCGTAGAAGGTCCACGGCGCCTCGCCATAGCCGTTGAAAAGACGCAATACGACGAAGCCGAGCAGCAGCATCACACCGCCGAGCAGCAGGCGGTGTTGGCGCTCGCCGGCATCGCTGGTGCGGCTGAACCAGGGGCCGAGCCCGTAGCCGAGGGCGATCACGCCGATCCACGGCAGCACCGGGTAGGAAGTGCGCAGGCGCAGGCTGTCGGACAGCTCCAGCCAGCCGCGTTCGTGCAGGATCGCCCAGGGTACATGCAGCGCCGAGTGCGGCGCGAAGTGCAGGCCATCGAGCAGGTTGTGGCCGACGACGATCAGCGCGCCCAGGGCCAGCAGCAGCGGGCGTGGCAGCCACACCAGCAGCGACAGGGCGATCATGCTCAGGCCGATGGCCCAGATCACCTGCAGGTAGATCACGCCCGGCGGCAACTGGAAGGTCCAGGCGAAGTTGACCAGGGTGAGCTCCAGCAACACCAGGAACAGGCCGCGCTTGAACAGGAATGCCGCTACATCGCCCCGGCCCTGGTGCTTTTCACCGTAGAGCCAGGCCGACAACCCGGTGAGTAGCACGAACACCGGCGCGCACAGGTGCGCCAGGGTGCGGCTGACGAACAGGCTGGGTTCGGTGGCGTCGATCGCGTCGATGGTCATCGGGTCGCTGACTTGACGGTGCAGGAAGAAGGTTTCGCGCACGTGGTCCAGCAGCATGAACAGGATCACCAGGCCGCGCAGGGCGTCGATGCTGTGCAGGCGTTGGCTGGGGAGGGTGGTCGGGAGGCTGGTCATCGAGGCGGGTCGCAGGCAGGGATAGCATTCAAATGAAATGTTATTTTATTTCATTTGTCTGTGCCTGGATACAGGCATGCACTGGCGTTCAGCCTGGATCAGCCCTGAATCAGCGGCCCCAGCCGCTCGGCCAGGGCCTGGACCATCGCGCTCACCTTGGGCAGATGCCCGCGGTTGCGGCGCCAGGGGGCTGTTTATCTCCATCCTGCTGCTGTTCGCCGCCTTCAATGCTCTGTCGGCGCTGGCGCCGAACGTCTGGGTACTGGCCCTGGCGCGGTTCCTCGCCGCGCTGGCCCTGCCGGTGTACTGGGGCACCGCCAGCGAAAGCGCCGGGCTGTGCCTGCTGGTGGCGCTGCTGATGTGGGCCTGGCTGCCGCCTCTGCCGAAGGTCCCGGCCCGCGTCGCAGGGGAGCGGCAGACGGTGATTCTCAAGGACCGTCGTTTCATCGCCCATGTGCTGCTTTCGGCGCTGGTGGTCACCGCCATGTTCACTGCCTATACCTACCTGGCCGAGATCCTCGAGCAGTTCGCCGCCGTGCCGGCCAACGCGGTCGGTTGGTGGCTGATGGGCTTCGGCCTGGTGGGCATGCTCGGCAACGCCCTGGCCGGACGGATCGTCGATCGCAGCCCGCTGCGGGCCACGCTGCTGCTGTTGGCGATGCTGGCCTTGGGCATGGGCCTGGTCACCCCGGTGATCGGCAACCCGCTGCTGCTGGTGGGCGCCCTGGCACTGTGGGGCATCGCATACACGGCGCTGTTCCCGGTGTGCCAGGTGCGGGTGATGCGCGCCGGCGCCAAGGCCCAGGCCCTGGCCGGGACCCTCAACGTGTCGGCGGCCAACGCGGGCATCGCCGCCGGTGCCGCGCTGGGGGGCGCGGCGATCCAGGGGCTTGGTCTGGCTGCGTTGGGTTATGTGGCTTGTGGGTTTGCGGTGGTGGTGTTGGTGGCCACGTTGGTACTGCAGAGAAGCGAATGAGGCCTAATCAACCATCCAGCCGATCTCGCCCTCCACCAGGGTTCCGCCATGGCTGGTGGTATCACCTTGGCGTGCAACGGCCCGGCCTTCGATGGCATGGTTCGCCGACCCTGTTTCGATGACGGCCCCACAACTGATCCTGTCGCCTACGCAGGCGACAGCCCTGCCATTGATCAATGTGGCCGTATGGCCTGAAACAACCTCGCCTGCGCCATGCAGGGGGCAGTCATGCTTGTGCCCGACTAGAACGATGGGTTTCATCACGTATGCTCCTTGTTTTCGTTAGGTGTAGGGATTTAAGCCGCGCCTTATTTGGCTTCGCTCAGGGTGATTAGCACTTCGCGGGTATCGGATTGGATGACGGTGGAGCCGCGCACTGTCGGGTTGTCGCAGTCATGGGGATCGTCGCGCCAGCATTGGTCCAGCAGGCAGAGGCGTGGTGCGTTGAGTTCCATCTCGGTCAAGAACAACCTGCTTTTACGGCTGATCAATACTGTCGAGCTCATGGGGCGCATCCTTCTCGATATCGGGAGTTTGACTTTGGCTCTTGGGCCGACGTTTAGAGGCGCGGGGCTTTCTCTCCGGGCGTTTGCCTGGACGTATGGTCCAGAGGTAGGCGTTTTCTCGCAGCCTCTCCTGGATATGGGGTGGGTAATCGTCAACTGTGGTCACTGCCGGGACGGGTTTTCCCGGCAGGCCGGCTTCACGAATGACCCTGGGCCATCGAGGCTTCCAGCACAGCAGGAGACTCAACCAATGGCCTGTTCCGATGATCAGGAAGGCAGGAGAGAGCAGCAGCAGGCCGCATTTGAGGACGCGTGGGGAACTGCGGAAGTAGTGAGTCAGGCCTTCGAACTGAGGCGTGAAGGCTTGCCAGGGCCAGGGAAAGTGCGAGGTGATGTGGGGGCGTGGTAGTCCTTCTGGACCTTCATCCATGAAGCGACGGATAAACTCCCATTCGGCTTGAAGCTCCGCAAAATTGTTGGCGGATTTGCCGACCCAAATCAGTTCAGGACGCAGTGTGCCAGTGAACACGGGCGACCATGTGAGTTCCAGCGGCATACCCATTCCACCTGGTGGAGCATACTTTTTATCAGAGCCGCTAGACGATACGCCGTTCCATGGGAGCGTGACGATCCCTCCGCAGTATGGCGGGCGGTGGAGGTAGACTTGTTGGGTGATGCGGTTGAAACGTATCAACAAGTGGCGTGACGTGAACATTTCAAAACGTGTGAAGCGGAAAACATACTTCAGATAAAACCACAAGATGCAGAGGGTTGTGCTGAGAAAGAAAACTGCTAAATATAGCCTCTCACCATACGGCTCTCCCTGATAATCAGAAGCAAGATCGATTAATATCGTTATCGAATGGAAAGCAATTTCTAATCCGCTGATTATCAGCATTATTATGGTGAGAGATAATATACTGATCAGCCCGCGCTTGTCCTCCCACATGCCGCAGCGCATTTCGAGCACATGCTCGTTGTACACGTAGACTGGGCCACGGCTCTTTGGGGTTTCGCATACTGGTTTTTTTGCGGCTGCAACGTATTCTTCGTCCTCGCTTTCGTACACCCCTCTATTCTTGATTGTTCTGTTCTGCTTTTTAAAGGCTTCGCGTTCTTCTTTGGGGTCAATGGCGGCCAGCCATGCAAGCCATTCAATAAAATACATTATATGGCCTCACTCATGGCGCTGAATAAGGCTTCTAGCTCTTCTGCGTCCTTCACGTATCCTTTGTCGGATGGTTTAAGGCGGAAGCAGCATTTACTACACCATTTTTCCAGTGTGTCATCATCGATAATGAGTAAGGTTATAGTGGTGCCGAGTACAATAGCGCCGCCTATCCAGCTTAAGCGACTCAGAAACATCATGGCGGCACGGTTCGCGGCTAGTCGTGCAGAAAGAGTGGAAAGGGTGGCGTATAAGCTGCTTTTCCATGTTTGGTTGGCACTCATTGATAGCCATTGGAAAAACACACTTGCCTGTGAAAATGCTATTCCTCCCTGCCCCAAAAGTAGGGCGGTCGTAGATCCAGCTCGTAGCCAATAAGTCGTTGCCAGCAATGATTTAGATCGAGCGGTGGCTTCTCTCGCGTCTGAAACGTCCCACGTAATACTGACAACGCCACCCACCGTCGCCAACCCCGCCCCCCACAGCCGATAG